>JAFDGZ010000038.1 GCA_019309045.1 Deltaproteobacteria bacterium
TACGTTGTTGATCTTTTGCCTGCCGTAGAAAACTGAATGCTTGTAATAAGGCAACAGGAATACAAGATTGGCTCCCTCGCGGGCCTCCCTCAATTTCAGTTTTCCCACGAACCGCTTGATATTATCCTTATTCTGAATGTAGACATGAACTTCGTTGTAGACCGTGTATGGGGCGACAAGATTGGCCCCTGCCTGAAGGCCGAGCCCGTAAGGGATGTCGTCCGGGATCCGGGCAGCAGCCAGCTTGTCTATTATTTCCTCTGGACCTTTTGCCAGACAAAAGTATCGCACTTCCTGATTTCTCTTGTAATTATATTCCCGGCTCCAATCTTCTAGAAGACTCTTGGGATCGCGGAGTTTTATTTTACCACCGATGCGGGATGCATAGTTCCTTTTTTCGAGTTCCTTCGCCATGCGGGAAACAAAACCAGGATCAAGGCCAAGGCTTCTGGCAAGCTCACGAACCCCCCAAAGCTTGTTTATGTCGTAAAGAGCTGCTCTGAGAATAAGCGAGGCCTTGTCGGAAAAAGGCCCCCTTCCCATTCTTTTTTCAGGATAGCGGTTAGGAAAGCCGATCCGTTCTATGTGTAAGCAGTCATACTTCAGCAAGACATTTCCAGAGAGGTCTATGAAGTAAACACCCTCCTCTTGACATCGCTTCCTTCGATCAGGGCTTAAGTATTTTGCCACCACAAGAGGAATTATGCACTCAGCCTGCTTTGCAAATGATTTCAGAAGCGATATTTTTGCCTTGAATAGTGAAGCACTCTGCTGTGCTAATATTTCTCCAGCCAATTTGAACTGCACATCTTTATACGAGACGTGCGCTATGAACTCAGGGTGCCACTCTTTGTCTTTGGAGCCTGGGACCTCAAAGCGGATATTGAGCCCTTCCACAGGGATGAGTTCTTTTATATGGATCTTGAGGTAATCAAATATTTCAAAGTCGTCGTCCATTGCTGTTGCTCAAATTTATATTGTTGTCCAATCGGACAACAATATAAATAACAACAACAAAAATGTCAAGTAAAAGGATAGATGGGGATGGGCGTAAAATTATAAAATTCTTCTTGCTGAGTTGCTGAGGTAGGCTGCTGGTCTGCGCCGGTCAACTATCTGATATTCTGAAATAAGCTCTTCAAAGGTGATCTGAGGTTCGCTTCAAGATGATGTTTTTGATGTCAGAAAAGGCTGTGCTGGAGGCAGGTAGACGGTGGTGGCAACAGCAGGAACCAGGAGTATTCGTGAGTCGATGTTGAACATGGGAAACGCAGCCTCGATTCTCCGGCCACCGATGTGGTTATGCTGAATCCTGCCATGAGGGGGACGGGACACATCCGATAGTCCCCCTCTGTTCCCCCAAAAAAATGGCGGAAGTGCATGGGAATCGAACCCACCTGGGACAGCCCTCACTGCCCCACACCGGATTTGAAGTCCGGGAGCCCCACCAGCGAGCTTGGCACTTCCGCGAGATATATAACAGATATGTGTTGAGCTGTCGAGGGCTTTCCCTATCTCCTCAGAGAGCAAAGCAAAATGAGATTGCCGCTAGAGAGCAGTTCACTTCCTTTGATCTCCCAGAGCCAGTGGCGACCTGGTGCTTCAGGGCATGAGAGTTGAGATTTGCCCAGGCCTCCTTTATGATTACACAATGCATGGAAGAATGAAAATCCACATTGTGGTGAGGCCTGCATGGTAACAGGGGAGAGGCAGCTGCAGATAGGCAATGTCATGCTTGGCAAGGGCCTGGTACTGGCGCCCATGGCGGGGATGACGGATGTGAGTTTTCGCCTGATAGCCAGGGAGCTTGGAGCTGATCTGGTATTTTCGGAAATGGTGAGCGCCGAGGGACTTGTGCGGCGGAATCCAGCTACCTGGCGGCTCCTTTACTGGGACCGCAGGGAAAAGCCTCTGGCCATCCAGATTTTTGGCTCTGAGGCCGAGGTAATGGCAGAAGCCGCTGGAATTGTAGTTGACCATGGTGCCGACATTGTGGATCTCAACATGGGCTGTCCTGTAAGGAAAATCTTGCGTCAGGGAGCTGGAGCTATTCTCATGAATGATGTCCAGAAAGTTGCCCGTGTAGTTGAGGCAGTGCAGAGGTCGGTTGCGGTGCCGGTTACTGTAAAAATCAGGGCTGGTTGGAGCCGCCAGCGGATAAACGCTGTGGAGGTGGCTCAGGCAGCTGCTGCTGCCGGAGCAGCTGCCATTACGGTTCATCCTCGCACAGCTCAACAAGGATTTGCTGGGAAGGCAAACTGGCAGATAATTCGCCAGGTCAAAGAGGATGTTGATGTTCCGGTGATTGGCAATGGGGATGTGAGACAGGCCGAACAGGTGGAACAGATGAAGTCTGCCACCCGTTGTGATGGTGTGATGATAGGAAGAGCTGCCGTGGGCAATCCCTGGATATTCCAGCAAGCCAAAGGCATGGCTGCCGGAGAATCTTGCCCTTTACCGAGCGCGCCTGAACGGTTCTCTGTGATGATGCGTCACCTGCGGCTCTATCTGGAGAGTCAGCCTGAAGGTGTTACTGTTGCCTGCCTGCGCCGCCGAGTGATGTGGTATACTCGAGGCCTTCCCGGAAGCAGCAAGCTGAGACATGTGGTGAGCAGATGCAGGCATACCAACGAGGTACTGAAGCTGGCAAAAGCCTTTTTCGATGAACTGGGACAGCGGCGCTGCCCTGACGAAAGACGGCACGGGGCTAGAGATCAGCAGCAGATGGGAGAACTGCAGTGAAGGTAAAAGTGGCGAGAACTGCTGGCTTCTGTATGGGAGTGCGCAAAGCGCTCGAGGCTGTACTCGCCGCTACTACGGAAGCCTCTGCTACTAAAGAGACCGTTTACACATATGGGCCGCTGATTCACAACAACCAGGTGCTGGAGGTCCTAGAGGCCCGGGGTGTACGTTGTCTGGAGGAACTGGATGGCACGGACAGCGGCAGAATTGCCATACGGGCCCATGGAATTCCCCCTCAAGAACGAAGGATCATTAAAGAAAAGGGTTTGAAGATCCTCGATGCTACCTGTCCTAGAGTGGCGAAAGTACAGGGCATTATCAAGAAGCACGCACTGCGCGGCTATGAGGTGGTGATAGTCGGGGATGACAATCACGCTGAGGTTCTGGGACTGAAAGGCTTCAGCAATAACCGGGCTCACGTGGTCAGCAAAATGGAAGATGTGCAGACACTGCCGCCTATGGAGCGCGTGCTGGTGGTGGCTCAGACCACCCAGGATGAAGCAATATTCAATGAAATCGTAGAGGTTCTTCAGAAGCGTTTCCCTGAGGTCATTGTTCGCAACACTATCTGCGACTCTACCCACAATAGACAGCAAGAGGTGCGCTCACTGAGTAAAGAAGTAGAGGCCATGGTGGTGGTGGGGGGTCGCCACAGCGCCAACACCAGAAGGCTGGCAGATATTGCCATGGCCTCGGGCGTTCCCACCTTTCATGTGGAGACCGCGGATGAGCTGGACAGAAAGAAATTGAGCGCCTTTCGGGTCGTCGGCGTTACAGCTGGAGCTTCAACACCCAATTGGCTGATCAGCAGGGTGGTGCGCCAACTGGAGACCATTGAACCAGAGACAGCACATCCATTGCCTCGAATCCTGCGGAGGTTCTTCCGCTTTTTGATGGAGAGCAACCTGTATGTTGCTGGGGGTGCCTGCTGTCTGGGCTATGCCACGGCTGTTCTCGAGGGAGTCAAACCTCGGGGACTGGCTGCGGCTATCACATTCTTGTATGTCTTTGCCATGCATGTGCTGAATCGTTACACTGACAGGGCCGCTCACTTGAACGATCCCGCCAGAGCAGGATTCTATGAAAGACACCTTATTCCTTTTGCTGTTGCAGGCATTGTCTCGGTGCTGCTTGCTGTTGGTTGCGCTGCCCTGATGGGTCT
The DNA here is from genome assembly GCA_019309045.1 of Deltaproteobacteria bacterium. Taxonomy (NCBI): domain Bacteria; kingdom Pseudomonadati; phylum Myxococcota; class Myxococcia; species Deltaproteobacteria bacterium. Next base: position 3,905 of record JAFDGZ010000038.1, read on the forward strand.
TGAGGTATTATTTGCCCTGGTGGTCATGATTGCCCTCGGCCTGCTCTACAGCATCCGCATTGTTCCAGAAATATGGTTGAGTGCAGTCAGGGTGAGTAAGTTGAAAGATATTCCCGCATCCAAGACCGTGTTTGTTGCTGGCGCCTGGAGTGCCGTCATAGCGCTGTTGCCAAAGCTCTATGGCGGCCTGCACGTGCGGCTTTCAACTATCTGCCTGCTGCTGGTGGTTTTTGTTCTTGTTTTCGTGCGATCAGCTATTTTCGATCTGGTAGACATTCAGGGCGACCGGTTTGTTGGAGAAGAGACTGTACCCGTGGTAATTGGTGAGAAGCGTACAATAAAACTCCTCTTGCATCTGATTTTGCTGATGGCAATTCTTTTGACAGTTCTGCCTTTATACGGCCTGTTCACCTTTTTCAGTTATTTGATGCTGGCATCGTGCGCCTATGCAATATTCTGTGTATACACTTACAACCGCAAATTGATGCGACCTGACAGCCTTGCCTTTGAGGCTCTAGTGGAAAGCAACTTCTATTTTGCAGGCATATTGGCCCTGCTCTATCAAGTTCTAGCGGCTCGCCTGTGAACAGCATATTTTGTTCCTGTCTATGGTCTTGCAGCAATGGTAAGACGGCTTTCCTGGATGGAACTGGAGGACTGCTTGCACCAGGGGACCGCCTCCGGTTGCTGCTTTTCTAGAGAAAAAATGGAGGATGTGGCCATATGGCCCCTGAAGTTTCCGTTATCATACCCACCTACAACAGGGCCAACATGGTTGCTGAGGCAGTAAAGTCGGTGCTGCTGCAGTCTGGAGTCAGTTTTGAACTGATCGTGGTCGATGACGGTTCAACTGATGGTACAGAGAAAAAACTCGAACCTTTTGGCAGTTCTTTGCAATACCACCGTCAGACTCACAGCGGTGTGAGTGCAGCACGCAACAGAGGCGTACAATTGAGCCGGGCACCGCTGCTCGCCTTTTTGGACTCGGATGATCTCTGGCTGCCCGGAAAGCTTCTTGTCCAGAAAACATTTATGGACAGAAACCCCGGGATGCAGATCTGTCAGACTGATGAACTGTGGTGGAGAAACGGCAGGAGAGTGAATCCGAAACGCTACCATCAGAAGCCTTCGGGAGACATATTCAGGGCTAGTCTGGAGAGATGTCTGGTTAGCCCATCTGCGGTGATGATCCGCAGGCCATTCTTCGAGCAGCTGGGCGGCTTCGATGAAGAGTTGCCCATGGCTGAAGACTATGATCTTTGGCTCAGAGCAGCACTTGAGCAGCTGGTGCCGCTCATTCGCCAGCCCCTGGTGATCAAACGTGGAGGTCATGCTGACCAGTTGTCCTCCACGCCGGGCATTGACCGATACCGCATAAGAGCACTGGAGAAACTTCTGCTCAGTGGGAGACTGTCTCGGCAGCAGTACAGTTGGGTTTGGCAAACACTTGAACGTAAATGTCTGATCTATGGGCGGGGATGCCTGAAACGTTCTAAATTGGCTGAAGCGAATAAGTATTTGAACAAACCGGCACTCTACTCAACGATGGCTGTTTACCCCCGAAATAAGGACTCCCAGGGAGAGCCGTCAGAAAAATGAACTTGAAAAACGGCAAACCGCCATCCTTCCCAGCGGAGAACCAGGTAGCCATTTTCTTGCTCTAGACAGGAGAGGCCAAATTCAAGCTTCAAGAGACCGCCTCAGCCAGGGCTTGCCGAATATTCTCCATCTCCCCTTCAGAGTAAGGGTGCACCTCTGGCCACTCCATGACGCCATCGCCTGTGTTTCTGGGAACGATGTGGAAATGAGCGTGGTCAATAAGCTGGCCGGCTGCTCTGCCATTATTGAGCAGGACGTTGTATCCTTCATTGCCAAGAACTTTTTCCACTGCAGTGCCGATTTGCTGCAGCGTCTTTCCCATATCAGTCAGCACATCGGCTGGAATGTCAGCAAAGGTGGCGTAATGGGCCTTGGGAATGACAAGGCAGTGACCTTTGCTGACGGGGTTGATGTCCAGGAAGGCTAGAACAGTGTCGCTTTCCTTTATTTTCGCCGAGGGAATCTTGCCGTCTACGATCTGACAAAAGATACAGTCTGGCATAGTCGTACCTCCATTGCTGTAGTGAGAGATGTATAATGCCAAGGTGGCATTTTACCTGGCTCGCAAAACAGGTGTCAATCCGGTAAATAGGGGAGATAATCTGCAAGATTCTCACTGGCTATGGCAGATATCTAGGGAAAAGACAATAACTGAAAGCATTGTATAATAAAAATCTTGCAACAATGGAATGGAATCAGAGTGCTTGACTTGGGTGGATAAAGAAGATTATTTTGCGGCCTGCACTGGCAGACTATTTATGCGTTGTTTACCTTAACTGGCTCGAGAGGAGTCGACATGACGAGAGATTTGCGAGAACAAGCACGGCAGATATTGCTAGCCGGCCTCAAGGCAGTGGATCCCGCTGCAGCTGTAAAGCGATATGTGTCAATTCAGGACGAGCAATTGACCATTGCGGGGAAAAAAGTCGATTACAGAGGTGGTCTCTGGGTGGTGGGTGCCGGCAAAGGTTCGGCAGCCATGGCGCGAGCCCTGGAAGAAATCCTGGGTGAGCGAATCAGTGGTGGAGTGGTGGTAACCAAATACGGCTACCTGGAAACGCTGAGCCGAATTGACTTGTATGAAGCAGGCCACCCAACTCCTGATGAGAACGGCAACCGTGCTGCCCGCAGAATCATTGAACTGGTTTCAGGACTTGGCGAAGATGATGTGGTGCTGGTTCTCATCTCTGGGGGCGGCTCAGCACTGCTGCCAGTGCCCGTGGTTGGCGTTTCTCTGGAGGACAAGATGAAGACCACCGAGCTCCTCCTGAAATCTGGTGCCTCTATCCAGGAAATGAACGCTATACGCAAACATCTTTCTCAAATCAAAGGAGGACACCTTGCCCGCCTCGCCTATCCTGCCCAGGTATTTAGCCTTATCCTCTCTGATGTAGTGGGTGATCATCTGGATGTGATAGCTTCTGGCCCAACGGTGGCAGACCCGAGCACATACCAGGACTGTCTGGAAATTGTTAGCCGCTACGGTTTACAGGAGGCATTGCCAGAGGCCGTAATGGCACACCTGGAGGCGGGCGCGGCCGGAAAAGTTGCCGAGACCCCCAAACCAGACGAGCCTGCCTGCAAGAGGAGCCGTACCTACCTGGTGGGAACCAACCTGCAGGCCTTAGAAGCTGCCGCGATGGAGGCGGAAAAGTTGGGCAGGCGAACACTCATTCTTTCCTCGCTGATTGAGGGTGACACAGGTGAGGCAGCGCGGTTTCATGCGGCAGTGGCGCGGCAAATTGTCCAAAGCGGTCATCCTCTGCCAAGACCTGCGTGTGTGATTTCCGGTGGAGAGACAACAGTAGTGGTGCGCGGCAAAGGAAAAGGAGGGAGAAATCAACATTTCGCTCTGGAGGCTGCCTTTGCTATTGATGGATTGCCGCAGATATGTATTCTTTCTGCTGGCACAGACGGTACAGATGGACCTACTGACGCTGCCGGTGCGGTGGTGGACGGCAGTACCATTTCCCGAGCGAGGGCGAAGAATCTAGATGCACGAGCTTTCCTGGAGAACAATGATTCTTACCATTTTTTCAAGAATCTTGGCGACCTGGTTATGACGGGACCAACAAATACCAATGTCATGGATCTGCGGATTATATTAGTAGACTGAATTGCTCCTGATGCAGCGAGCAGAAGCAGGACAGCATAGAATGCCGGCTGGCCCGATTGGCTGAGCCAGCAATCTCGGTCGAGATGATATTAGCTATCCAAACGCTTTGTAATTAGATGGCCTCGAGGAGAAAGGATCCCATGTTCCTGTGGCGAAAGTGCAGGTTGCCTATTGTTGCAGCCAGCTTGTGCTGTCTTTTTCTCTTTAACAGCGGTTGTCAGGAACTGGCACCTCGCGACGAGCTGGATACAATCAAGGCAAGAGGGAAGCTGCGGGTTTTGATGCGCAACAACGCCACCTGTTATTATGAAGGTGCTCATGGGCCGACAGGCTTCGAGTATGATCTGGTGCGGGGTTTCGCAGACTACCTGGGTGTGAAGGTTGTACCTGTGGTTACAGACAAACTTCAGGAAATGGTGCCGTCTCTGTTGCGAGGCGATGCCGACCTGATAGCGGCAGGTTTTAGCAGAACCCTGGAGCGACGCTTGCGGCTTTCCTTTGGACCCAGCTACATGGAGGTGGAACAGCAAGTTGTGGGGAGACGCGGTGGCCCCTCTCCGCACAAAATTGCCGATCTTGTCGGTCAATCGCTGTGGGTAAATGCTGGCTCGGCCTATGAGGAAAGGCTGCGAGAACTCAAGAAGAAATACCCGGCGCTTTCCTGGATGTCCATCTCCGGCTACGAAACAGAGGAGCTTCTGGAGATGGTGTGGAAGGGGATCATCCCTCTGACTATCGCTGACTCGAATATCATTGCCGTGAACCGGCGGTACTATCCGCAGCTGGTAATTCTCTTCAGTATAGGCAAGCCGCAGCAGCTTGCCTGGGCCATGCACCCACAACATCGGCATCTCAGGCATGCTGTGGACAACTGGTTTACCAGGCCGCAGACCCACGCCCTTATCCAGCAGCTGAGTGAGCGCTACTATGGGCACCTGGAAGTTTTCGACTATGTGGACCTGGTGAAATACCATCGCAGAGTACGCCATCGGCTGCAGCGCTACCAGAAATATTTCGAAGCTGCTGCAGATAAATATGGTTTCGACTGGCGTTTAGTGGCAGCACAGGCATACCAGGAGTCTCATTGGAATCCACGGGCAAGAAGCTTTACCGGGGTTAGAGGCATAATGATGCTGACCCTGGATACAGCCGAGTATCTCGGCATAGAGAGCAGACTGGATCCACGTCAGGCTATTTTTGGAGGAGTGCGTTATCTGGCGGATTTACACAAGAGAATAGGGCCAGAGGTGGTTGAGCCTGATCGTACTTATATGGCTCTGGCAGCGTATAATGTTGGCTGGGGCCACTTGCAGGACGCCAGAGAACTGTGCGAACGTATGGGTAAGAATCCCAATTCATGGCAGGATGTGAGGGCCACCTTGCCGCTTCTTCGGCAAAAAAAGTACTATCGAACACTCAAGCACGGCTATGCACGCGGTACAGAACCAGTAAGATATGTTGACCGGATACGAACCTATTACAAGATTCTGGTCCAGGCCACGGAACAGGCAGGAAAGAGGAAAGGAGCGAAGGAGGATACCCTGAGCAGAATGGCAGAGTACTGGTGGCTGGCGCAAAACGGCTAGCTCCTGTACAGCGTTCTAGGCTTGCACCAGGAGATAAAAGATGACCCTGTAGAGGGGTAAGATTACCTGGTCCATGAGGCCAAGGAAAAACAGGCCGAGAATGATCAACATGCCATACCGTTCGAGTCCCACGTAGGCAGCTCTTATACCAGGGGGCAGGATGCCGGCGAGCACCCTGGAGCCGTCCAGCGGCGGCACAGGTATCAGGTTGAACAGAGCCAGGACAATATTTATGGAGCAGCAGTAGAAAAGCAAGTCCACTAGCATGGGCGGCATTGTTGCGGCCAGCAAACGCAGCGCTAGAGCTGACAGCAGTATAAGGGTAATGTTGGCGAGGGGTCCTGCAGCCCCAACGATCATCATGCCGCGCTTCGGATCCCGGAAATAAAGAGGATTTACCGGCACCGGTTTTGCCCAGCCCACCAGAAAGCGTGATCCCAGAAGAAGCAGTACCAGCGGCAGGACAATAGTACCCATAGGATCAATGTGCTTGATGGGATTGAGAGTCAGGCGGCCGGCATGTTTGGCTGTAGGGTCTCCAAGCCGGTAGGCCACATAGCCGTGAGCAACTTCGTGGACGATTACGGAAAATAGCAGAATCACTATGGCAAGTATCATAGTCAGCATGACGGTCTCTTTTCATTACAGATTATAGGTGATCAATACCATAAGCTTGGAGAGAACAAAGGTCAAGGGATCTGCTGCTTGTTGAGCAAATAGAGGCAGAGAAGCATAGTTAGCCTGTGAAGGAGATGCTGCTGCCGTAATGTTTACTTCCCTCGAATTAGCAGAACCGCTGTGGTGTACAGCTGCCCTGTTGTTTGTAGCTTTCTGATCTAATGCCCAGCCTTCGCATGATCTTTTGCAGGGATGCCCTGCCGAGGCCGCTCAGATCAGCGGCCTTGGTGACGTTGCCTCCTGTTTGTTGGAGCAAGCTGGAGACATAGTCGAAAGTGAATTGCTTGACTACCCGGTCTTTTGCCTGTTTGTAAGGCTCGATGGCCTGAGGTGTGGCCTGGGCTGTCTTGTGAAACATGTTCGCCGTGTACCTCGAGTCTTCCAGGGCTTGCAGCTCTCGAGCTCGAATGACACTGTCTGCTGAGAAGGTGACCACGCGAGGGACAAAATTTTGCAGTTCTCTGACATTGCCTGGCCAACTTCTTTGCTTGAGCAGGGCAAGTGCTCCGGAAGTAAAGCGTCTGGGAGCAATGCCCAGCTCGAGGGAGGCGAGTCTGCTAAAGTGATTGACAAGGAGCGGAATATCAGAGTGGATCTCTGCAAGTGAAGGCGTTGTCAGAGTCACCACGTTCAAGCGATAATATAGGTCTTCGCGGAAAGTTCTCTGGCGGATTTTTTCCTCCAGGTTCTGATTGGTGGAAGCGATGACGCGGACATCTATCTTGCGAGTGCGAGCAGTGCCGAGAGGCTTTATTTCCTGTTCTTGAATAGCCCGAAGCAGTTTAGTCTGCACAGAAATGGGAATGTCTCCTATTTCATCGAGAATCGGATAATAGTGCACCAGAAAAATCTCGCCTTTCTTGCTTTACACCTCTTCGGTCAAAGGCTTTTTTGAGCTGGCCACTTCTTCGATGCGGCACTCCAAGAAGGGGCAGGCTCCATGAAAATGGGGGTACTGACATTGCTGGCCGATGACCTGCTCTTTTGTCACCTTATAGCGCTCCAGGTGTGCCCTGTTCACCATTTTGATGCGCAAGTCACGGTCGAGAAGGACCAGCATGTCAGTTATGCCGTCAAAAACAGATTGCAGTAATTCTTTGCTTTGCAGAAGGTTTTCAGTGTGTTGCAAGCTTTCAATAGTAATGCCGATTTGTTGGCCAACTGAAAAGAGCAGTTGCTGCATTTCCGGGGTAACCTCGCTGAAGTCGAGGTTGACGAAGCACATAACCCCGAGAACTTCGCCACGGCAGCATAGAGGCACGTTCAGACCGCTCTGCTCTTCTTCGAAAGAGAAAAAGCTCAGGTGACCACAGGCGGCTTCGTACAGAGATGAGGACAGGTCTGTGGGCTTGTCTTCAACTTGATGCGGACACAAACTGGAATCGAAGGGCAGCTGTGGAAGCACGAAATGAGCATTTTCATGGCACTGTAGTTCTAGGCGCGATGGATTGTTGCGCAGCAGATAGATTGCTGCGCCTTGCGCTGGTACGATGTCCAGTGTTTTTTTCAAGACGCTGGGCAGTATTTCGGGGAGATGGACGGAACGGGTGATCAGCTCGGCAATAGTGTTCAAGGTATGGAGTTCCCGGTTACGAGTGGCCACCTTCTCCTGGAGCCGTTGCTGGGAGCTCTCTAGTGCTCTGGTTCGATGAGCCACCATTTCCTCGAGTGTTTCAGTATATTTTTCCAGCTCCTGACGACTTTGATGCAGGTGAGTCGCCATAACTTGAGCTGCAGTAGTAATTTCCTCGATTTCATCCTTGCCTTTTGCCTCTTCGAGTAGTTGCAATTCCTTGTCGCTGCGAGGAATGTCTCGAAACATGTCCAATAAATCTTTCAAGCTGTGGACAACTAGACGGTTGAAGAAAAAGCTTACCATAATGTACAGCATTGACAGACAGAGGAGGCTGCTCCACAGTATTGAATAGGCTCGTGCTCTGATATTAGCCAAAGCTATATCCATGGGAATGCTGACAGTTGTCACTCCGGCGATCTCGTCGGGGACGTGACCGAAACCTCTGTCGCTGCCGTAGATCTTGATGAGGGACCGTGGGGCATCCTCGGGGTCGCCGTGGCAGTGCATGCATGATTCGGTGAAATAGACGGCATGAGACTGAATAAAATAGGCTCGGCCATCTATTTCGAGCTTTTTGTGGCTGGCTGCGTGGCCACAATAGTGGCTTACATGATTTTTTGGCCTGGAGTGTATATTATTTCGAGAAAGATATTCAAGCTTCCCCGCAAGACCGTAGCGGTCCTTGGTTCGGGTATTTCCATCTGCGGAGTGTCAGCTTCGGTTGCCACCGGCGGAGCAGTGCGCGCCAGGCCCGGTGGTGTCGATAATGGTTTCCGCCCTGGTGGTTGTCTGGGCGGTTATCGAGTTGATTATGCTGCCTGGTTTTTTCACTCATGTCTGGCCAACTACCAATGATCCACTGGTCGCTGGTGCTGCCATGGGAATGTCGGTGAAAACAGATGGGGCTGATGCTGCCGCGGGTGAGCTTATGGATGAGTTCATGCGGAGCAAGATAGAGGTGGAAAGCAATGGGACGATCAAGTGGCCCGCCGGCATCATTACTTCCAGTGCAGTAATGACCAAAGTGTGGATCTACATGTTCATCGGTATCTGTGCTTTTGTGCTGGCCCTGGTGTGGGTATACAAGATAGATCGAATACCGGGGGAAACCGTGCCATTCTCCGAGGTATGGCATCGGTTTCCCAAATTCGTCCTGGGATACTTTTTCTGCTGGCTATTCTTGCTGGCGCTCTATTTCGGTCCCGGGCACAGTGGGGCTCCCGATGCCATGCCTTTCCTCAAATCAGTGAAAGCGGGTGCGGTGCCTATCGAGAAAGGGATGAGGAAGCTGTTCTTTATGCTCACCTTCTTGAGCCTCGGCATAATCACTGATTTCAAAAAGCTGAAGGAAGCTCAGTTTGGCAAGATGGTCTGGGTATACTTCATTGCTCTGTTTCTGTTAATCATACCGGTAACGCTGGTGATTGCCTATCTGTTCCACCATGGCATGGAAATTCCCAACATTGCCCAATTTGTAACTCAGTAAACCATGAATTCCTCTGCAGACACGGTGTCTGCAGAGGAGTTTTTTTTGGACAGCGAGGTAACCGCCAGGCAATAGTCTTCAGTATATGGCAGGGTGCCTTATCCGCTGAATCACATGAAAAGCAAGTGTAAGAATGTTATGCTCACTGAAGATGTGGGTCAAACTATTACAGGAAACTCCAGGGAGTGTGAAGAAAGGGGGCGGCTCGGGCCATGACCCTGTCCATTGAGACCCTGGCATACCTCATGGCAGGGATTGCCCTGGGTGCCCTTTATATCAAACGTGAGAAAGGACTGGCCCGACTCGACTTCGAGATGCTTCCTGAGATCGACAAGGTGAGCTTCGAGGAGCTGAAGTTACTCTTGAAAAAGTCGTATCAGCGGACATTGTACCTGAGTGTCTCTTTCCTGTATCTAGCTTTCGTGACAAGCTTCAAACGTTCACCGCAGGCGAAAACGTTTGGCATTATTCTGACAATCGGCCTGTTCCTTTACAATATCCCGCCACGAAACAGGGTGATGAGAATGCTCACAGACCTGGGCATAGACAGGAAAGTGTTAGAAAAGCGAGGAGTGAAACTGTGAATAGATCCGCGGGGCCTGGCCTGAAGGAGCTGCTGATCTCAAAATTTCACTCTCTTTACAGGGAGAAAGAGATTTTTACCACCCGACGCTTAGCACCTGTGAATAGCAGGTTGATGATGAGAAGAAAAAAATGGCGAGCATAATTGAGGTGACTGAATCGACAGCTATGCGGTTTGGCCTGGTGAGAGATAAGAAAGGCAAACAGTTCGTTTGCAAACCAGGTGCTCTGAGAGATCAGGCAACACTGGCTGATGACGAAAAGAAACACCGCATGGACAACGTGGTGCATGCCTTGCAGTAAGACCTTCGGACTAGCAGCGCTTTTTCTCCCCGGTTCGGTATTGCCCGGCCGGGGAGTTTTGCTTCAGAGCACAAGCAATGGCCACGGTGTTCGCTCTGGGCAAGATATTCCAGCAAATATTCGCTCTGAAGAGTTGCGCAATTGCGGTGCGTCGCATATGATACATGTTAGCTGTAACTAAAAGCTGCTTGGCTTACAGAGTAGTGACTGAGAGCATAGTTTTACAGAGTACGGGTAGGAGGTGGCCATGCAAGTATTCGTTACCGGCAGTACGGGGTTTGTCGGCAACCATGTGGTGAAAGAGCTTCTTGACAAAGGTCACCAGGTGCGTGCTCTGGTGCGGCCTCGTTCAGAGCACAAGCTGAAAAGGCCAGACGATGTGGAGATTGTCCACGGCAGCGTGGAGAGTAAAGAAGAGCTGCTGCAGGGAGCCCAAGGCTGTGATGCTGTCATCCATCTGGTGGGAATCATTCGGGCCTTCCCGAAGAAGGGCATCACCTTTGAGAAGCTTCATGTAGAGGCCACTGAAAATGTGATCGAAGCCTGCAAAGAGGCGGGGGTTTCTCGACTGCTTCATATGAGTGCTCTGGGGGCCAGGGAAGATGGTTCCACAGAATATTTGCGGACAAAATTCGCTGCGGAAGAGCTGGTGAGGCAGAGCGGCCTGCGCTACACTATCTTTCGGCCTTCACTGATCTTTGGCAGAGGCGGCGAGGCCGTAAAGATGTTCGCCGACATGGTCAAGAAATTTGTGGTACCCATCATCGGCGACGGGCAATATCGCTTCAAACCAGTAAGTGTGGTCACAGTGGCCCAGGGTTTCGTCAAGGCTCTTGAACTGGATGCTGCCGAAGGTCAGACCCTGGAGGTGGGAGGGGCAGAAGAGGTGAGCTTCAACGAGATAATGGACACTCTGGCAAAGGTGATGGGAAGGAGTATCATCAAGGTTCACGTGCCCGTGCTGCCACTGCGGCTGGCGACCAGCATGCTCGAGCATGCGCCTGGCTACCCCCTTACCCGAGATCAGATCAGCATGCTTCTGGAAGGCGGCACCTGCGATGAAAAACCTTTTTATGAACTTTTCGGGTTGACCCCCATTTCTCTGGAACAGACTCTGCGGGAGGCTCTCTGGTAGCCAAGCGCTCTCCCTCCAGTGCGTTAGCTTTAAAGAATTCGGTAATCCTTGCCACAAGTTGCAACACCTGCTCTTCACTGAGATCCCGGGCAAGCTCCACAGCGAGCTGAGGATGGCGCCCCAGTTTGCCGCCCACAAGCAAGCGATAGCCAGCCGTATTGCAGGTAATGGCATCCGTGGGGCACGCCCGGGCACATGCTGCGCAGCGCACACAGCGATCCTCATCTAACCCCAGAAGGGAGCCCTCAGCCAACAAGATGGCAGCCTCTTCACAGGCTGCCTCGCAGTCGCCGCAGGCAAGGCACTCCTCTGGCCTGATCTCCATGCCGGCCTGTCCTATGATGCCGACATCTTTTATCTGCGGCTGCGAGCAGCAATTTGGACAATCAGCTACAGTGACACGGAACTGATGGTGCAGCTTTAACCGGTCCCCGAGTTGCAGGCGGAGAAAAGAGAGAAGCTCTGCTTGCTGCAACACCTTGTCCAGCTCGTTCACCAGCGCGGCAGAGGCGGTGACCGCATTGCTGCAGCCGCTCGATCCGAAGCAGGTTTCAATGCTGTATCCCTTGACATCCTTGCTGTGAGTCTGGAGGTGCCGCTTCTTGCTCTCCTCGATATCTGCTACTGTGATGCGCTGACGGCCGCGTGCCGCCACCTCCTCTTCCACCTTTTTGCGAACGCGGTGACGGACAAAAAATGGCACTCGCCTGAGAATTTCTTCGGCTTCTCTGTCCCAGGTCAATCTCATGCTGGACCCTCTTCGATCTGGTGCAACCAAAAGCTCTAGCTCAGAGAATTATTGCCATCTTATTATAACGCATGGAAAGCTGTCTTCAATCCAACTCACAAGCAGTGAATGTCTCATGGGTTTTGAGTTTGACTGAATTACATTTCGAGTTTGAAAGAGATGGGCACCAGTACCCAGCTGGCAATGTGCCTTTCTCCCAGACGGCCGGGATTGAACCGCCAATTCCTGACAGCCTGAACAGCTGCATCATCAAGAATCTTGTATCCAGAACTTTCCTTGATCTGCACAGTAGCCACATGACCATCTTCCAGGACGTATACTCTGAGCAGAACGGTGCCCTGATAACCGCGTCTGACAGCCAGGCGAGGATAGTGCGGTTCCGTGCGATAGCCATACTGAGGAGGCTGTGGCTTGACGTAGGCCCCACTACCTGATGTCGCCTTGCTGCCGGGAGACGCCAGCTGTCCACCCGGGATCAAGGCGGCCCTCTTGTCTGCTGAGTTCGGTGGAGATGGAGTTTTTGGGCCTGGCACTTGCTTGTTGGACTCTGTGTGCCCGGTATCATGCTCAGGAAGAGAAGGCGGCAAATCAGTTTCGGGGGGGGCTGATGGTTGTGCCTGCGAGGCTGTTATGCTTGCAGGTTTAGTTGGTGCAGCTTTTCTGGATTGGAGCTGACTATGTGCCTGAACTCGCTTCTTCTTCGGCTTTGATGTGGCCAGCTTGCGGCCGGGCTTCTGTACGGTGGTCCTTTTCTTGCTGACAGGTTTTCTTCTGACAGGAGAGCGGCTGGCAGGCTTGGCTGCTGACTTTGCTCGAGGTTTCTGTTTTCCAACGGTGGCCGGCCGCACCTCCGCAGCAGGCCGCAGGGCCACGAGAGTGACGCTCATGGCCAGCGGGGTCGGACCCTGTCCTCGGGAGAGCCAGCCCTGAGGAGCCTCCCAGAAAAAGAAGCAGAGGTGTACCAGCAGAGCAAGAGCCCCAGCCGCGATCAAATCCCTTCTGGAGTTTCGTTCCACTTTGTCTCGAGAGCTACCTGAGTTATGCCGGCCTGGCGCACAGTGTCCAATACCTCTATGATATTCTGGTAGTCTACCGTACGTTGGCCTGCGATAAAAACCTTCAGCTGTGGTTGGAGTTGCTTTTTCTGGGTCAGTTTTTCCTTCAGTTCCGCCAGTCCGAGCGGGATCTTGTCCATGTAGATCACCCCCGAAGCATCTACAGATATACTGATATAGTCGGTCCGATCAAGTGCTGCAGTGGACGCCTGGGGAAGGTCGAGGCGAATTCCTCTATGAACTACCATGGACAGCATGGCATAGATGAAGAAAACAAGCAGCAAGAACACCGTATCTATGAGGGGGATCATCTCGATGCGGCCGCGCTTCATGGTCCTCCTTTTCAGCTTCATAGACAAACCTCCCCGGCAGGACGATTACAGAACTCCATATTCAAAAATTGGACAGTGAAGTGCTCCTTCCCGGTACATAATGGCCACGTGAGTGAAAGGAGCCCGCAGATCATTTCAGCTCACCTCTGAGTGTGGTTCTCGAGAACTGTCGGCAACGGCAGCGCCCTCGACCTCAGGAACAGTGCAGCCATGATTCTGTTTGTTCCAGACAATCTCCAGACTGGTGCCATATTTTTCCAGAAGTCTGACAGCGTCTTCAACGCGGGACTGAAAGTAATTATAGGGAATCAGGGTAAAGATGGCGATGGCCAACCCCGTGGCAGTAGTCAGCAGGGCCTGAGCAATACCGGCTGATACGGCCTGGGGGTGTTCAATACCTGCACCGCCTAGCAGATCAAAACTCTGGATTATACCTATCACCGTGCCGAGAATGCCGAGGAGAGGCGCTAGTGTGATAATGGTGTCGAGGATGGGCAAGTATTTCTCCATACGCTTGATTTCTTCTTCTGCTGCCATGTCCAGAGCATCTTTGAGAGAAAAATGGCGATGAAGGATGCCGCAGTAGAGCATGCGAGCCACATAGTCACGAGCGCCGTGGCTGAGCTGATCGATCCTGTCGAAGCGGTTTTGTTCAACCAGCTGCAAGATTTCGTCGACTACTTGCTGATTGCGGCCTCGACTCTGGCGGAGCCAGAAAAGAGAGCGTTCAATGATAAAGGTCAGCGACACCAACGAACAGAGCAGGAGCGGATACATTACTGGTCCGCCTTTATGAATGTAGACAAGCATTGCTGCACCTCACAATTGGTCGTCTGCAGCTGATGGCAGTGGCGTTATTCGGGGCTTGCCGGAAACGGGACTGCGATCCACGTACAAACGACACTTGTAGACGGGCTCCAGATGACGGGAGCAAACCACTTCCTCCGGGGTGCCTTGCACAACAAGACGGCCTCGGTCCAGGACGAGCAACCGGTCACAGAACTGGGCAGCGAGATTGATGTCGTGCGAAATGATCAGAGCACCAAGGTTGTCTTCACGCACCAGCTTCCGGGTAAGTACAAAAAGATCGAGCTGATGGCGAAGGTCGAGAAAAGCAGTGGGTTCATCCATCAACAGACATATGGGCTGTTGGCTCAGGGCGCGGGCCACCAGGGCCCGTTGACGTTCGCCGCTGCTGAGAGCTGCCAGCCGCCGGTTGGCAAGGTGACTGACGTGAACGCTTTCCATAGCCTGCTGGGCAATAATCACATCGCGCTCCTTTTCGAATTCCAGCAACGCGAGGTGAGGATAGCGTCCCATGAGCACGAGTTCGAGTACAGTGAAGGGGAAGTCGACAGGAGTTTCCTGACCGACCACTGCCAAGCGCTGAGCGAGAATCTTGCGATCCCAGGAAGACAAGGAGCGGCCTGCAAAGAGAACCTCTCCCTGTTGAGGAGTGAGGACGCCGTTGATGATTTTGAGGAGAGTGGTCTTGCCAGAACCGTTGGGACCAATGAGACCAAGAAATTCACCGCGGTTCAAGGTGAAGGAAATGTCTCTGAGCACCCAGTCGCTTCTGTAGCGAAAGGCAATGTTTCTGGCTTCCACAAGCGTCATGTCTATTCCAAAGTCCGGCGTATGAGATATATGAAGAAGGGACCGCCGAAGAGAGCCGTCAGTACGCCCACTGGCAGTTCGCCCTGATATGTTAGTGTTCTGGCAAGCATATCGCAGATTACCAGAAAGGCAGCCCCTGAGAAAAAGGCTGTTGGCAGCAGCAGTCGGTGATCTGAGCCCACCAGGAAACGAAGGGCGTGCGGTATGATGAGACCGACAAAGCCAATAATGCCGCTGAGGCAGACCACTGCACTGACTATCAGCGAGACGAGAACAAAAAGAGTCTTTTTCAAGCGCTCTACGCGAACTCCCAGGTGGATGGCAGTCTCTTCCCCGGCGACCATGAGATTAAGAGGACGCGCGGTTCCATAGACAAAGGCCAGGCCCACCAACACCAGCGGCAGCAGAACAGCCACTTCTTTGAAAGCAGCAAAACCGAGGTCGCCCATGAGCCAGTGGAGGATATTGTGGATTTTGTGATTTCGGGTTATGGCAATGAGAAACATAATGGCCGCGGAAAAAAATGCGTTGACGATCACCCCGGAGAGAAGCAGAACATTTGTCTGGATGCGAGCATTGCCTCTGGCAATTCCCATGACCAGCACAATGGTGGCAAGAGCGCCAGCAAAGGATGCCCCCATCACCCCCGGGAAGAAAGCCCAACCCAGAAGGATGCCCAGAATAGCGCCAAAGGCCGCGCCACCTGAGATGCCGAGAATAAAAGGCTCGGCCAGGGGGTTGCGCAGAAGAGCCTGAAACACAACGCCAGCCACAGCGAGAGTACCGCCAACCAGAGCTCCCAGCAGAATTCGGGGCAGTCTGATCTTGAGCAGAATGGTGCGGCTGGTGTCATTGAGGACCCTCATGCCCAGCAGTTCACGCAGCACTGCCCCGCTCTGTAAATGGGCCGGACCTGCCGTCAGTGACAGCAGACAGACTGCAAGGAGCACTGCCAGCAGCAGCAGTGATATGAGTGTTATCCTGGATGGCGTTGCTCGCATGGTCCCAAAGTGATAATAGCCGGCCGGCTAATTGTAAAGAACAAAGTCGAAAGATGCCCAGCCCGGCTGTTGTGCAACTGCCCAGAGATGCTGTTCAATTTCAGGGAAATCTCTCCGGATGAATAATCCGGGCGAGCGTCTCCAGTCCGTCGACAATCCGCGGCGAGGGCCGATCACAGATATCAGAGTCGATCGGATAAATCAGCTTGTGTTTTACCGCGGGAATCTGCGGCCACTGCTGCCAGAACTGTTTTGCCTTTTCAAAGGAAAAACCTCGCGCCATAGAGGTGATGATGATGACCTGGGGCTGGGCCACGAGAACGCGCTCGATGTTGAAGCGAGGGTAGCCTGAACTGGAAGCGGCAATGTTCAAGCCTCCGGCCTTTCTGATCAGGACGTCTATAAATGTCCCTCGACCCGCAGAAATAACAGGTTCGATGCCAATCTGGAAAAAAACTTTTGGCCTTGGTTCTCCACACACTCTGGCTTCCACCTGATGAATGCGTCGGGTCATTTGTCGGGCCAACGAGCTGGCTGCCTCCTCGGCGCCGATAACCCTGCCAATATTGGTCACCGTGACAGTAATTTCTTCCAGGTTCTTCGGGTCGGTAACAAAGACAGGAATGCCCAGTTCTGAGAGACGCTCCACCAGAACTTTGGGATTGCCGTCCCTGGTGCCAATAACCAGATCTGGCTGCAGGGCCACTATGCGCTCGAGATTGGGATACACATAAGAGCCCACTTTGGCAACTTTCCTGGCCTGCACTGGATAATTGCTGAACTGACTTACTCCCACCACACGGTTGCCGGCACCCAGGGCAAAGAGAATCTCGGTGATGCTCGGCGCCAGGGAGACTATTCGCTTGCAGTATTCCGGCACTGCAACCAGCCTGCCAGCCTCATCAGTGACCGTTCCACAGTAGCCGACTGTGGACAGCAATATAAGAAGGCTCAACAAGAGCGGTGCACTCTTCCCTCCAAGTTTGCTGAACAGGCATGGAGTCATTGTTTGGACAACTTCTCTCTACTTGCAAGTTGAGGGCAGTTTGTCAGAGCAGAATCTCGACACCGCCCATGGCACTGAATTCAGGAGAAGAATAACCAATAACCTCCTGGTAATGATTGTCGAAGACATTCTGCCCCTTGACAAAAAACTTCAGCTGCTGCACGGGACCCTGTCTTATCTGGGTGGTATAGGAGGCTGCTGCGTCAAGGGTGAAATAATCGTTGTTTTGCAGACGCTTGGTAGTAAACGTGTAAAAAGGAGATGTGTCAAGTGCCTGGAACAACAGGTCGTCTCTGTCTCCCACATAGGTGCCTCTTATGTTTACATTGAACTGGCGCCATAGCCAGTTCACAAAAAAGGAAGCAGAATGCTTTGGCCGCCGCAGAAGTTTCTTGCCCTTGGCAAAAGCAAGATTCGTGAGGCCGCCATCGTCTGTTACCTCGGTGTTCAAATAGGTGTAGTTGCCTCCCAGGGTAAGGCCAGGGCCAGGTTTGGCCAGAAAGGTGAACTCCAGCCCCCAGGCCTCTGCTTTCTGGATGTTTTCGAAGGTAAAGATGGGTGCTTCATAAACAGCAGCAATGAGGTCCTTGAACTTGCTGTTGAAATAGGTGAAGCTCAGGGCGACTTTGTTGTTCAGTAGAGTCTGGTCGACACCTACTTCCCAGGAAAATGTTTTTTCCGGATCCAGCTTTGGATTGCCTATGGCGCCAAATCCCCCGAAATTTTCTAGAAAAGTCGGCTCCTTGATGCCAGTGCCAACTGCTGCCCGCAGTTTTGTGCCAGTTTCCCTGATGTCCAGCGCCACCGAACCCCTGGGCGATGTCTTGCTGCCATACTCACTGTTGTCATCTACGCGGACACCTCCAGTGAGAAACAGGCGGTTGAACAAGCCCAACTGCTCCTGCAAATAGAAGGCGTTATTGTGGCGGCTCTTGTCAGCGGTCTCAGTTGATGGAAAAGAACCGAAAGGCGGTGGACCAAAAACAATTGTGGCCAGACTGTCCAGATCGAGCGCTTCTCTATCGTATGCATATCCAGCTGTAAATACGGATTTCAAGGCCTCGCCTCTGGCAAAGCGCAGGTTCAGGTGATAATCAATAGTTGCCCTGGTTTCGCTGCTCTCAGAATGACTGCCGGGTGGAGCGTCCAGTGCGGTCTGCTTGTTGGGCGGATCGTCGTACGTCTTGTCCGATCTGTGAAACCCTAGCTGGAAGACGTTTTCCCACCAGGGAAGCATGTTGTTGCGGGTTTGCACACCTATAACCGTATCACGGTCTCTCTGATATTGATCAGGATCCAGCCCCGGAAAGCTTTTGTCAACACGATCTCCGCCGAGTTCAGTGGGAAACTCATATTTGCTGTCAGCATAACGCGCAGTCAGGTTTATTTCCCAGATTTCAGATGGATAGACGTCGAGGCGGCCGCTGAAAGTGTTATTGTAGTAGTCGTTGTTCACGTTCAGAATCCCCTTGTCGTCTATCCTGCCGTATGCGAAGGAATAGCCGATTCGCTCGTTTCCACCTGAGACGCCTATCTTCTGCTCGCCGATGTAACGGCCGCCCTCATGGTGCGCGCCGTTGGCCGTAGAGAGCCTGATGGTTGGCTTGCCCTGGCCTCTCTTGGTTATGATGTTGATTACCCCGCCCATGGCGTCTGAACCGTACAGGGCGCTCTGGGGGCCCCGAATGATCTCTATTCTTTCGATATTGTCAGTGGTAAGATTCGAAAAGTCATAGTCGCCGCCGGCCAGATTGACGTGGACTCCATCGATCATGATGAGCGTGAAGTTGTTCTCACCGCCTCTGGGGTATAGAACAGTTGTGCCACCGCGGGAGCCGGTCTGCGAGATGTTCAGGCCAACCACATTCTGGAGGAGCTGCGACACATCAGTAATGTGGCGACGCTGGATCTCGTCTGCTGTTATCACAGTAGCTGAGACGCCGAGCTCTGTGACTGGCACCTCGGTTCTGGTAGCAGTAACCACCACTGGCGCCAGTGTAGTCTCTTCCTGTTCCTGAGCTGTTGCGGGCACTGCGATCGCCGCTGCCATGAGTATACTCGAAATGAAAAGGTGTGCTCTTTTCATAAAACCCTCCCAAGAAATATAGCCTTTGCAACAGGCTGGATACCCTTAAGAAAACTGCAAGATAGCTCTTGCTGAAGGTGGAAGACTCCTATTCGGATCAGCAAAAAATCAGCCGTATAACCGCAAGGGGTCTCCGAATATTTCAAGTTTGCCTGCTTCATTCAAGCGGGCCTTCACACAAGAGACGTGCTGGGCTCCCTGGGTGAGCAGGAGATGGCAGGCATCTTCCACATCGTAGAAGCCTTCTGTGCCGGCAGCAAGAACAGTGCTGTCGCCTGGAAGGCCCAGGCCGGCCATTGCCTCTTCAACAGAAAAGGACTCGGGCAGATTGCCGCTGTCAGTGAGGTAAACGATTATGCCTTTCTTCATCTGTTGCCTCCTTTCTCTGGACAATAATTTTTTGGATGTGTTTACTGCTGCCTGGCATGAGCAGGATGAACTGTTGCCCGGCAGACCTCTGCCAGGGTTGGTTTCCAGAGACGGCCGGTCGGGCTAAACCGACCGTCTCCTGGAAACTGGTTGAGGTTGAGGAGTGGTGCAAAAAAAAATCCTTGAGCTGCTTTGAGCTCAAGGATTGCACCCAGTTTACTTGATCCTCAAGGATCGCCGATTGCAGCCAGCTCCTCGTGGCCTCCTCGACCGGTACTCAGGCAGGTCTTCTGGCTTCCCTGCCCCCCAGGCTGCCTTCCCACCCCGCTTCAGCGAGACAGTGGCAACATGTTGCCAGGAGGGTTCCCTTTCCCTGAAGGAAAGAGCAGGGTTACAGCGGCGGGACCGCTCCCGATTTGCACGGGATTCCCTATTGAGCCCAGATGGGCACCTGAGTTGTGAGTATCCCTTTTACTATAGCGAAAGAGCAAAAATCAAGTGAAAAATTCAACTGCCATGTTCAGCCGATCAGCTGATTATGGCGGTCGTTGGATGTCATTTTACTTGTTTCAAGGCCTGCAACCCTCGCCCTTTACTGCATGAATTCTGGGACGTAGGCGTACAGGGCGGGTGAGCCGCCGGTGTGGACGAAGAGCACGTTTTCATCTTTACGGAAGTAATCCTTTCTCAGCAGATCGATGAGGCCGGCCATTGCCTTGCCGGTGTAGACGGGGTCTAGAAGAATTGCTTCAGTTCTGGCCACCAGCTTAACGGCTTCCACCATCTCAGGCGTGGGCAGGGAGTACCCCGGCCCCACATAATCAGCAAAGCAAAGCACGGCATCTCTTGGTATTCCTGCTGCAATTCCGAGAAGAGAGGCAGTTTGCTCCGCAAGATGGTGTACTATTTCTTCCTGAATCTCCTTGGGGCGGCTGACATTGATGCCAATTACGTCAATATTGCTGTTGGTCCCGGAGAAACCGGTTACCAGGCCGGCGTGAGTGCCAGCACTGCCGCTGGCACAGACCACCTGATCTATTCTGACACCATTTTCAAACGCTTGCGCCAGTATTTCTTCGGCACAGGCCACATAGCCGAGGGCGCCAATGGGAGTGGAAGCACCACCTGGTATCACGTATGCTTTTCCTCCCTCTGCTGCCACCTCTGCTGCCACCTGCTGCATTTCTTGCATCATATCGGAGCCGCCGGGTACAACTTTAATTTTTTCTACTCCCATGAGATGAAAGAGCAAGTTGTTGCCGCTGGCCTTGGGGCTGTAGCTGCCTGGAACGCGTTCCTCCAGAACCAGGCGGCATTTCAGGCCTTCTTTAACTGCGGCAGCCAGAGTCAAGCGACAGTGATTGGACTGGACCGCGCCGCAGGTAATGAGGGTGTCAACCTGCTGGGCGAGGGCGTCGGCAACGAGAAATTCCAGCTTTCTGGTCTTGTTGCCGCCGGCAGCCAGACCAAGAAGGTCGTCCCTTTTCATGTAAATGGTGGGGCCACCTAGGGCTCGGGAAAGACGGGAAAGCTTTTCCAGAGGGGTGCGGCCTTCAGTATATCGTCTGCGAGGAAAGCGCGCTAGGTTCATAACGATTCCTTTCTTTGCATTGAGTGAGCCTGGTGTAGAAGCGGCCTTGCAGCCGACTGCTTCTCTGATAAAGGTCAGCCGAAAAATAGCCGGCTTTCAACTCTGACTAGATCCTCCCATGGCCTGGCGACTGGCGCCCTCAGTGCAAGTGATGTTTGCAAAAAGCAATTTGCCGAGGCAAATTTCCAGAGGCGCTTAACAGCTGTCAGAGAGTGGTTCGATTCCAGCCTGGCGAATGGCAGCCCTGGCGAGCAGGCCGAGCGAATCAAAGTAGGGCACCTGGAGATGCTCCTGGCTCAAAGCCAGAGGAATCTCGGTGCAGCCGGCAACTATCCCTGCTGCTCCCCTGCGGATGAGTCTGCCGACAACCTCGATGAGATCGGCCCTGATTGCAGGACGCGAACGTTGGGGGGAGCTTTTCTTGAGATCGTAGATGGCCTGCATAACCAGATTCTGGTCGGCTGCCTCGCAGGTGATGGTCTCGATATCACTTTCACTTAGACGCTTCTGGAATGCCCGGCCCTGAATTGTACCTGAAGTGGCCAGCAACCCTACCTTTTTGACTCCGGGATGTTGAGTCGCTATAGCCTCTGCTACCATATCAAAGATTGAAAGGATCGGCAAGGTTGTCTGTTCCTGCAATTCTTCCAGGAAATAGTGAGCCGAGACACAGGGAATGATGATGAAATCCGCACCGGCCTGCGCCAGTGTCCTGCATCCTTGCACCAGCATGGGCACAGGGGACTCTCCTTTGCCAGTAATGGCTGCAGTGCGGTCGGGCACCTCTGGATTCGAGTAGATGATGACCCGCAAATGGTCCTGATCTCTTGTTGCCGGGGTATTTTGAATTATCATGGCAAAGCAAGCCAGAGTTGCTTCAGGTCCCATACCACCTAGAATACCGATGACTTTTCGTGACATTTGTGCCCGCCTCTTTTATGGTGCACTCAGACCAGAATCTGGCTGAGAAAGTCTCTGGTGCGTTCGTACTTGGGATTCCTGAAGAATTGCTCGTCCGTACCTCGTTCGACAATCTTGCCCTCGTCCATGAAGATAATTTCGTCCGCCACCTCCCTGGCAAAGCCCATTTCGTGAGTCACCACGATCATGGTCATTCCCTCTTTGGCAAGGTCAACCATGACTTCGAGTACCTCGTTGATCATTTCTGGATCCAGCGCTGAAGTGGGCTCATCGAACAGCATGTACTTCGGTTCCATAGCCAGACTGCGAGCAATGGCAACCCGCTGCTGTTGTCCCCCTGAAAGGTTGGCCGGGTATTCGTGGGCCTTATCGGGTATGCCCACCCTTTCAAGGAGCTCCATGGCCTTTTTCTCCGCCTCCTTTTTGGTTTTCTTGAGCACTTTCATGGGAGCAAGGCTGATGTTGCGAAGGGCCGTCATGTGCGGGTACAGTTCGAAGCGCTGAAATACCATACCGATCTTCTGTCTGAGCTGATAAAAGTTGGTTTTGGGATCGCTCAGGGAGGTGCCGTCAACCAGGATCTCTCCTTGTTGATACGGCTCCAGTCCGTTGATACAGCGAAGGAGGGTGCTCTTGCCGGAACCACTTGGCCCACAAATTACCACGGTCTGCCCTCGACGGATTGTCTCGTTGATGTCGATGAGCACTTGAAAATCACCGAACCACTTGCTGACATTCTTGATTTCTATCATAGGATTCCTGACTTCCTCGCCTTTCCTTCAAAGTGGAGAGATATCTTGGAACCGATAAAGCAGAAAACGAAAAAGACAATGGCAACGAATCCGAACAGCTGAATTGAACGCACCTCCAGGTTGTCTACAATTGAGGTACGTCTGACAAACTCCTGCACACCGATGACGAAGGCAAGGCTGGTGTCCTGGAAAGTGACGATGGATTGGGTGATCAGGCTGGGCAGCATGCGTCTGAAAGCCAGAGGGATCAGAATATAACGAGCTGTCTGCGAATAAGTCAGACCTGTGGAGTAGGCCGCATGTATCAAGTCTCTACTGATAGACTGGTAGCCGGCGCGAAATATCTCTCCAAAATACGTTGCTTCAAAGATAATGAATGAAATGACTGCTGAGAGAAAGGGATTGAGAGGTCTGCCGGCGAATATGGGCATAACGAAATAGAACCAGAATATGACCAGAATAAGCGGCATATTGCGGACAAAATTGACGTAGACAGTGACTGGTTGATAGATCCACTTGCTCCTCGAAATCCTGCCCAGACCCACCATGATCCCCAGGGCAAT
This sequence comes from Deltaproteobacteria bacterium, assembly GCA_019309045.1. Classification (NCBI taxonomy): domain Bacteria; kingdom Pseudomonadati; phylum Myxococcota; class Myxococcia; species Deltaproteobacteria bacterium. The sequence goes on from JAFDGZ010000038.1 coordinate 27,007, forward strand.
TCCTCCTGCCAGAGCCCAGAAAGTGAGCTGGAGGGTAACCAGAAATCCCCCCATCAAGAACGGCAGGTTGCGGGCCACAGCATCGAACATCATTGCCTCCCGATCATGCCGGGAATCTTGAATTTGGCTTCAATGATCCCCATGAGGCGCACCACGGTGAGTCCAAGGAGCAGGTAGATCAACATGGCTCCTGTAGTTGCCTCCAAGCCGTGGAAGGTTTCAGCGTCGATTCGGTAGCTCATAAAAGTCAATTCAGCCACTCCTATGGTCATGGCGATGGATGAATTCTTGAAAATTGTGAGAAACTCAGTGGTGATAGGTGGTATGATGATTCGCAGGGCATACGGGATAATCACATAACGATACATTTGGTAGTAGGTCATTCCAGTTGACAGAACTGCCTGATATTGCTCTTTGTTGATAGAGGCAAAGCCGGCGCGCATGTGTTCAGCTACACGTGAGGCCGTATACAGTCCCAGAGCAAAAATAGAAACGTAGTAGTTGAGACCCAGAATCTGGTTGATTTCCCTGCCGATATGTTCACCGAAAATCATGGGCCCGGCATAGTACCAGAAGAAAAGCTGGACCAGGAAAGGTATATTTCGAAAGAGTTCAGTGTAGGCCGTGGCAACGAAGCGCAACCAGCGCCACGGGGTCACCCGCAGGGTTCCAATCATAATGCCGAGGAACAGTGCGATGATCCAGGCGATGAAACCGATCTTCAAGGTGAGCCAGATGCCTTGCAGCAGCCAAATGCCGTAAGGCTGCCGCCACAGTACGCCCCAGTCGAACGTGTAGTTCATTCCCATGAGTTGTATTCCAGACAGGGAGAAGCAGAGGGAGGCCGACAAACCTCCCTCTATCGAGAAGAAGAGCTATTTTTTCCACCAACCGTCTGAAATGGGATAGACCATCATCTGTAGATAGTTCCTGTAGGCTTCGGACATAGGGATGGGGACAACACCATTGGGTCCCATCCATTTATCGTACAGTTCAAAGAATTTGCCGGTCTTGATGGACCAGATTATGGTGTTGTTAACGAAGTCCCGGAAGTCGGAGTTTCCCTCACGCATAATATAGGCATAGGGTTCGTAGGCAATAGCAAAGGGGACGGTCATCCATTTTTCCGGGTGCTGATCTTTCATTCGCAATCCTTCCAGAAGACTGCGGTCAGTGGAGTAGGCCTCGATTTTTCCACTTTTCAAAGCCAACATTCCCTGAGGATGGGTTTCAGTGACAACAATGTCCCTGGGTTTAAATTTACCTTGTTTGGCCAGAGCTTCCACTGCCCGCAGGTTCGTTGTCCCCCTGGCGGCACCCACCCGTTTGCCGTTGAGATCCTCCAGCTTGGTGATGCCGCTGTCCTTGGCAACCAGGAAGGTGGTCTCTGAGAAGAAGAAAATCATGCTAAAATCAGCCTGTTCTTCCCGCTTCTGGGTGTAGGTGGTGGAGCCCATTTCCACGTCGATGGTACCGTTTACTACCATGGGTATACGAGTTTTCGGGGTAACGGTGTACGGTACTATCTCAATTTTCTTGCCGAATCGTTTGCTGAGGTTTTCCGCCAACAGATGAGCCATATCTACAGAAAAGCCAACGTGCTTTCCCACCTTTGGGTCCACATAGGCGAAAGGTATGGATCCCTCCCTGAACCCCAGTTTGATCTTGCCTGTCTTCTCTATCTGGTCCATGGTCTGATCAGCCAAGACCGGCGCGGCCAAAAGAGACACACAGCAGGCAATTGCCAGAGCAATTATCCCTACTCTCTTCATTTTTTCCTCCTTTGCCTGGTGATGTGATGCAGATGAAATGATTGGACCGGAACAGTGCTTTAATGGAGCCAGCTCCGTACCCTGTACTTTTCCCGAGCAAGCGCTGTTCCGGGGCCCGCAATAAGATGCAAACCACTATAGCGCATCACGGTTTCCGAAGCAACAACAGGCCCGTCCTCCACATTCACGGTTTTATGGGCTTGAGGGGTATGTAACCGTGTACTGTTGAAGAACGAGTCCTCGACTCTCTCCAGTGAAAAGAGAACATTGCACAGACTGTAAAGAGGGAGTATTCTGGTTGATACTGACGTCGTGTGTTCCCTGTGGCAGAGGGTTGCTTTTCACAGTTGGGACTTGCGCAGACTTAGCAGCAAGGTTGAGGGTTCCGACCATGCTGAGAATCTCAGACGAAATAGCTGTGCTAATGCATGAAGTGGAATTGCAGCCGATTCGGGCGCAGGGTGCGGGTGGTCAGAAGGTTAACAAGGTGGCCACCGCAGTGCACCTCCGTTTTGATATCAAGGGATCGTCGCTGCCTGAAACCTGTAAAGAAGCGCTGCTGAGGTACAATGATCATCGTATTTCAAAAGAGGGTATAATTATCATCAAGGCCCAGCGGTATCGCAATCTGGAAAAGAACAGAGAAGATGCACTCAACCGACTGAAAGAACTGATCAAGGGAGCGACTGTTGTCCGCAAAAAGCGAAAACCTACAAAGCCCCCACGAAGGTGGCAAGAAAGACGCCTCGAAAGCAAAATACGGCGAGGACAATTGAAAAGATTGAGACAAAGGATTGAAGAGGAATAGTCCTGTGACGCAGTGGCAACAACACATGATCACGAGTTAGAGCGATTTCAACATCAGCCAGATTCTTCCCTCTAATCTGGAGGCACGGTTGTTAAAATGAGTAGCAAGAACAAGATATTGGCCGGTCTGATTATGATTGCTGTGGTGGACTGGGTAGTTCCTCTGCCAATTGTCGGCATTCTGCTCATCTACGTGCTTCTGCAAAGGCCGCCATGGTTCAAGCAAATGGTAGCCCAGGTGTATGGCGCCGATTGAAGAGAGCAGAGCAGCGTCCTGCATACTGCAAATGCCGCAGCCGTGGACGGACTCACCAGGAGTTATTTGTATGTTTCTCAAGCTCTTTCTAGGTTTTACCCTTGTGCCCATCGCAGAGATCTATTTGCTGATCAAAATCGGCTCACACATAGGCGCACTCAATACCATTGCTGTGGTGATTGTTACCGGCATCCTGGGTGCTTCCCTGGCAAGGCTGCAGGGCCTTCAGACGCTTGTTAGGGTTCGGCAGAGTCTGGAGCATGGTGAACTCCCGGCAGAGGAAATGCTGGATGCCCTGCTTATCTTCGTGGCTGGAGTCGTGCTTTTGACGCCTGGCTTCATAACTGATCTTGCGGGGCTTGCCTTGCTGATTCCGCAGTCGAGGAACAGATTCAAACGGTGGCTGCGGAAAAAATTCGATGTGTGGATGACAACTCACCCTTATGGTGAGAGCTGGTAAGAGAGAGGAACGCCGTGCTGTCAGGAAAAGCGGCAGGATTATCTGGTGGTAAATGACCCGGAAAAGAGATCTATCCAAAAGAAGAAAATATAGATATTTATTTGGACCAGTACCCTCTCGTCGATTCGGGCGGTCTCTGGGTGTGGATCTTACGCCTTTCAAGACATGCAGTCTGGATTGCATCTTTTGTCAACTGGGGCGAACAACACACAAGACCGTTGTTCGCCAGGAATACGTTCCTACTGCTGAAGTAATTGCCGAACTGGAAAAGTGGTTAGAGACTGACGGCAAGGCAGACTATATTACCCTTTCCGGTTCAGGAGAACCAACACTGCATAGTTGCTTCGGCGAGGTTATCGAGTTCATCAAAGTAAAGAGCACAATTCCAACGGCGCTTCTAACTAATGGCACTATGCTGCAGTCCCAGGAAGTTCGGCAGGCGGCTTCTCAGGCCAATACTGTGAAGGTTTCTCTGAGCGCCTGGGATCAGGATTCCTACGAGAGAGTGAACCGACCCCACCAGCAATTGCAGTTCGATCAACTGGTTGAAAGTCAGAGGGTTTTTGCAGCGCAATTCAGCGGAAAATTATGGCTGGAGATTTTTCTTATAGAAGGCGTCAACTCAATGCCCGAGGATGTGAGAAAAATCGCCGCTTTGGTAAGGACAATCAATGTGGAACGTGTTCAATTTAACACTGCTATACGTCCCTCGGCTGAACAGTTTGTCAAACCGCTGTCACATGAAGACATGCGTGTTCTAGTTCACCTGTTTCAGCCGCCGGCAGAGATCATCCCAGAATTCAGCGCAGCCACAGTAAAAAAAATGCCGGTTACGCAAGAGATGGTTTTTTCCATGCTGCAGCGCCGTCCGTGCACGGCGGAACAAATAGCCGATGCATTCAACATGCATCCGAATGAGGTAGCGAAATATCTCGGAAGATTGCTTCGAACAGAAAGGATCCGAACAGTGCGCAAGAATGGCGTGGTTTACTATCTAGCCGCCGGCAGGGAAGTAATAATGGGGGACTAGAGTGCCCGGTAACATCAGCTTTCAATGTCTATGGCTTGCTCAAGTGACAGACCAGCACAGAATCTCTCGAACATAATTGTAGCCTTATCCATGTGTCCACCAGCAAATCTCAAGAACGCATCAACATGATTTCGCATGTTGAGATACCATGCTGCAATATCAGCGTCTGAGTACCCCAAGATTTTTCCCATTCTGGCATCATAACTGGCATCGTGGGGCAATTCTACGATCTCTGTTGCAGCAACCGTGGCCGTCTTCTTGCTCAAAGCGATGGTGAGGCCTATTATTCCGTCACTATCTGCGATCGGTGCCACGAAGAGAGTATTAGCGCACGGGGTTGGTTTTCGGTTGAACCAAGCATTAACAATTTTTTCAAACGTTGCTTTATCAACCGTTTGAGGCCAGTTATCAAAAATTACTGGTTTAGCCCCGGAGCACAATGCAACCATCTCGTCTTCAACGCCTCCGAAAGGGTCTATCTTGCCGCCTTGAGCGGCCTTCGTGAGCTCCTCGATAGTCATCTGCCATGCTTCCTTACTCTGCATGATTTCTCCCTGCGAAAAAGAGCGCGACCTTGTTAACTAAGGTATACTAACATGCTATCGTTCTTTTCTGCCAAGCTTTTCTTTTCCAGCTGAATGTCGGTTTCGATTTGGCAGGCAATGTATCAAGCCAGTTTGACCTTCCTGCCGCACCGCCTCAGCCAACAAAGTGCGGGTGAGAACACGAGATGTATGTCCAACCATCTGAAGGATCATGAGAACTTTCTCGTCTGTTTGACACAATGGAAAAACTGTCTTACAATGACGGTAAGACAGACAGCAGTGGGGATCAAATATGCCCGAAGCAGTTCTTTCTTCTAAAGGTCAGGTTGTCCTGCCCAGAGAGATTCGAGAGACACTGGGCTTGAGGGAAGGAGATCGTCTGCGGGTTGAGATCGAAGATGACCATATCACCATCCGACCGATACGGTCCAGTAATGTGCAGGACTGGCGACGCTGGCGCGGTGTTCTTGCTGGAACAACCGCCCTGGCAGATCACCTGGCCGAGCATAGTGAAGAGGTGACTGATGAGCGTCTGCCTTGATGCTTTCGCAATGCTGAGCTGGCTACAGGATGCGGCAGGAGCTCATGAGGTAGAAGAATATCTGACCCGGGCAGCCGAGGATGAACAATTCAATTGTTACCTTTCCACGATCAATCTGGGAGAGGTCTTCTATCGTCTTGTACGTGTTCGAAACCTTGAAGAGGCTGAAGCTTTCTGGGAAGAGGTTCGGCGGGGGAATCTGCCTGTGAAGCTGGTGGAACCCACGCGCAACAGAGTCCGTGAGGCAGCTCGCATAAAAGGTCAGTATCCTGTAGCTTTCGCGGATGCCTTCGCCGCCCAAACAGCGCGAGAAAAGGCAGTGCCACTGGTCACAGGTGATCCTGAATTGAAGATACTGGCAGACAAAGGCATGATTTCTTTGCTTTGGTTGGGACCCGCCTGATCAGCTGCTATGGCTGCCATTTCTCCGTTCAGTGGTTTTCGTTGTTTTTCCACTAATTTTTGTTGTTATTTCATTCTTCTCCATTCCTGGCCTAACAATTCTGATCTTGCTCGCTGCAACTGCCAGTTGAGTTAGGGATAATTGAGGATGGCCTCTATTCTCGGGATCGCTGTTTTTGTCCCCGTTGGTACAATAATCTTTACCACTTGCAAGCGGCTGTTTATGAAACATCCAGGCCAGGGTGCTTTTTGAGAGTAGTCGTTTTATGCTGGAGTGCGGCGAACACAATGTGGCAAATTAGGCTATCCCTTCGTCCCCGATCAAGAGAATTGTCAGGTATATGAATTTAACCGCTGTAGTGCTCGTTTTGCTATCTGCCGCCATTCATGTGGGTTGGAATTTCCTGACCAAATCCAGTGAAAGCCCCATGGCGTTTTCACTGTTGAAGGGTACTTTTTTGCTTGCCTTTGGGGCAGTGGTGCTGCTGAGCATACCTGGACAGATGATTCCGCAGGAACTGTGGATCTATGTCCTGGCCTCCGGGGTGATACACGGTATATATATTCTAGCCCTTAGTATTGCCTATGAAACGGGTGACATTTCGTATGTCTATCCCATTGCCAGGTCGGCACCGGCACTGGTGCCTGTTGCCGCTTTTTTCATACTCGGAGAAACGATCACTTGGCGTGGTGGTATCGGCATTGCGATTGTCATGACCTGCGTCTTGCTGCTCCAGTTCAGAAACAGCGGTGATTCTGAGGGGGAAGGACTCAGGACATCCATTCGCAAGAAAGACACCCGTTGGGCCTTCATTACCCTGGGGGCGGTGGTGGCCTACACCCTGGTGGACAAAGCAGCAATGGTCAGCTTCAGCAACCACCCAGAGATGCCGACGAGTGTTCGTGGACCGGTTTTTTTTCTCCTCCAGGTGATGCTCTGCTATTTGCTATTCTGGGGCTACTGGTTGATAAAGAAAAAACTGGCAATCAGAGAAGTGTGGAAAAGAGAATGGCCGCGCGGGCTGGTAGCAGCTGCTGGCACACTGGCTTCATATAGTTTGATCCTGCACGTCATGCAGACAGAAGAGGTCAGCTACATCGTCACTCTCCGCCAGGCTAGCGTGCTTCTAGCCGTACTGGTGGGCTGGTTCATTTTGCGGGAGCCGTATGGCAAGCAGCGGCTGATTCTTTCTGGAGCCATGGTGGTAGGATTCTATCTGGTGGCAACAGCAGCCTGACAGAAAAGGGAGTTTTGCAAAAAAGTAGCAGAAGATCATAGCCTTGTGCAGTTTGAATGCCATTGACAAAAGTGGCAGTCGAAAGTCAAACGTCTGTTTTCTTCACATAGACAGTAAGGGTATCGAGAGCCACAGCCACATTAGTCCCCCGGGCACGAAAGTGCGTCGGGTTTGCATCGTCAAGAGAGATGAGGTGGCCATTGGCCACTTCTATCTCGTATCTGGCCAGAGAACCGAGAAAAAAAGCATTTTTAATTTTCCCCCTGAGTGCTGCCTCACCTTCTTCTGCAAAGCGTAGCATCTCGGGACGGGCAACGATGGTCACCTCCTCACCCTCTTCAAAGCGGTCATCCACCTCCACCTCGAAGACGGCCTCATAGAGACTGATCTGCACCCGGTTTCCTGTCATTTTCTGCACCGTACCGTGCAGGTAGTTGGTTATGCCTATAAACTCGGCAACGAACTTGGTTGCCGGTCTGCGGTATATTTCTATGGGTGAGCCCACCTGTTCGATACGTCCCTGATTCATTACTAGCATAGTATCCGAGATGCTGGTGGCCTCTTCCTGATCGTGGGTTACGTAGATGGTGGTGATTCCCAGCCGTTCCTGCAGGTTCCGAATCTCCCCCCGCATGTAGAGACGCAGTTTGGCATCAAGATTCGACAGAGGTTCGTCAAAGAGCAAGACCTGTGGTTCGTTCACCAGCACCCGGGCAATGGCCACCCGCTGCTGCTGGCCGCCGGAAAGCTGGTCAGGCATCCGATCTTCCATGCCGCCGAGTTGCAGGAGTTCGAGGCCGGCTGCCACTTTTTTCTTTATCTCCGCCGCCGGAAGCTTTTTGATCTTGAGGCCGTAGGCAACATTTTCGAACACAGTCATATGTGGAAAAAGAGCATAATTCTGAAATACGGTCCCTGTTGGCCTCTGGTAAGGAGGCAGATGGTTGACCCGTTTTCCTCCCACAACTATGTCGCCCTCCTCGGGCTCGTAAAAGCCTGCGATACATCGCAGGGTAGTAGTCTTGCCGCAGCCACTCGGACCCAAAAGAGTAGTGAGTTTGCCAGCCTCGAAATCATGGCTGAACCGATCTACAGCGAGTATTTCCTCTCCCTTTTTGCCAAAGCGCTTGGTGACGTTCTTCAAAAGAACAGGGACCCTGGTCATACTGATCTCCTAACACTCAACAGTACCGTCACATACGAAACATGGAAGCAGTGGCTCCGGTTAATTTGTAGAGAAGCACAAGGAGTAAAATCACCATCGCCATAAGCAGGCTTGACATGGCAGCTGCCACGCCGAGAGAGCCGGCCTCAACAAAATTATAAATATCTACTGCCATGACTCGCCATTTGGGGGTGACGAGAAAGATGGTGGAAGTAAGTTCCGTGATCGCTCGAATAAAGGCAAAGGTGAGTCCAGCAATAAATGCAGGTTTCAACAGAGGAAGCACCACCCGGCGAAATGTGGTGAACCAGGTGGCCCCCAGGTCTGCGGAAGCCTCTTCCAGGACCACATCGATCTGCTTGAGAGTGGATACACCTGTTCTCAGACCGAAAGGCATTCGCCTGATTACATAATCAACGATGATAATGAGAGCAGTGCCGGTGAGTATCAATGGCGGTCTGTTAAAAGCTACTACAAAGCCGAGGCCCATCATGGTTCCTGGCACGGCATACGGCAGCATAGCCACAAAATCCATGGCCTTTCTGCCGGCAAAGTTCTGTCTTTCTATGAGGTAGGCTATGACAACTCCTACCAGGGCTGCGCCCAGTGCTCCCACCGATGACATCCAGAGGCTGTTGATGACAGAGCGGCCGGCATTTTCCAGCAAAAGGCGGTAGTGGTCCAGGGTGAACGAGTTGTCCACCCCCCAGACCTTGGCGAAGCCTCCGGCAAAAATCACCAGGTACTGCACGAGTACAATTACCGACATGAAAGCGAGAAAAGCAAAGAGCGGCCATTTTATCTTCGGCGGCGTGGGCCTTACGTCTGCGTGCGCAGGTGCGCCTGTGACCGTCACATAGGAGCGCTTTGATTTGTACACACTTTGCAGATAGAAGAGAACAAAAGAAGGAATGAGCAGGATGATACTGATGGTGGTTCCCATGCCCCAGTCCATGACCCCCAGGGTCTGCATGACTGCTTCAACGGCAAGCACAGATAGTCCGCCGCCCAGAAGGGCAGGCGCCCCGAAGGCACTCAGGTTGGTCATGAAAATGAGCAGGGTGGCTGCCATGAGGGCCGGGGTGATGAGCGGCAAGGTGATGGTGCGAAAAACTCTGAAGTCTCTAGCGCCAAGATCCTGAGCCGAATCCTCCAGGGATCTGTCAAAGCTGCTGAAGGAGGCCGAGGTCACCAGAAACGCCAGGGGAAATGTGGTAATTATCTGCGAGATTACCACGCCATGCCAGCCATAGATGATGAATTTGAAATGGAAAAATTTCTGCAAATAGATATTGATGAGACCAACGCGTCCGAGCAGCAAGATGAAGGCAAAGGCGTTCACAAAGGGTGGGGTGATCATGGGCAGGATTGCTGTTACCATGAAGAGTGGCTTCAAGGGAACTGTGCTTCTGGTGAGTGCATAGCCAAACAGTGTGCCCACAAAGAGAGCGCCGACAGTGGCGAAAATTGAAATGTAGAGGGTGTTGTAGAGAACGTTGCGAAAATAGGGATTGGTGAAGAAGTGGAGGTAATTGTTGAGACCGATAAACAGGCCGTTTTCGTCCAGGGCGCTCTGGCGGAATACCGAGTAGAGAGGATAGAGGACGAACCAGACCAGCATGATGAAACAGAAGATGACCAGAGAGAAGACAAGCGGCTCTCTGGTCAGTCTTCTTATTTCTCCAAGTTTTTCACTAATAATGTGCATCTAGCCTTACTGGGGCATGAGGGCATCATGCTCATACCCTCGCATGAGAAAAATGGGTTTTTTTCAGATATCATTATCGCTGACCGATGACAAACAGTAGAGTAAAATCGAGCCAGCTTTTCCAAAGGGGTCTCTACTTCTTCCTCGCCTTCCACTCGTAGATATTGAACTGCCCGATTATCTCCTTTTTATACTTGGCTCCCCACAGGTAGTCGTCGTTGAAAATGTTCAGTTCACTGAGGGGCACGGCCCCTTTTGGCCTGTCTACATCAGGTCGAACCGAATAGTTTCCCGTCTCCTTCGCCAGTTCCTGTGCTTCTTTTGAGAGCATAAAGTTGAGAAAAGCCTTGGCCCCCTCCGGATTGGGAGAGTTCGCCACCAGAGCTGTGCACGAAGGCTCGGCATAGATGGGACTCGGGAACACAGGAACAATTGGATAGCCCTCCTCCTGCAGCATGTAGACTCTATCGTAGAAGGTAATGCCCACAGGATACTCACCCCTGGCTACCATCTTGCTGGGAGCGCTGCCGCTCCTGGTATACTGGGCCACATTGGCCATGAGCTTTTTCAAATAACTCCAGCCGCCTTTTGATTCAATGCCTGTCTCACCGGGTTTCCGGTACATTTGCAAGATGGTGGTGACAAAGGCATAGGCTGTGCCCGAGGCTGCGGGATGGGGCATGACGATCTTCCCCTTCCACTTTGGATCCAGAAGATCCTCATAGTTTTTCGGAGGCGGCACATTCATTTCCTTGAGCAGTTTGCTGTTGTAGCAAAATACCAGAGGATACATGGTGGTTCCCATGATGTAGTCATCATTCGGATAGGTATAGCGTTTGAGCACATATTTGGCATTGGGGGGATTGTAGGGAGCAATCAAGCCCTGCTCCCTCGCCTTGACTAGATAGGCCGCTCTGACAGAATGCCAGACGTCAGCCTGGGGACGGGCTTTTTCCACCCGCAGCCGCGCGGCGATCTCTCCTGTGGAAATATTGATGCTCTCCGCTTTGATGCCGGTTTTCTCTTCAAAGAGTGCGGTAAATTTCTTCATGACCTTGTCTTTCCAGGGAGAGTAAATGAGGATTTTCCCCCCGGCGGTGGCATTCACCGGGCCCAGGATCGGCCACGAGAGCAATGCTGCCAGGGCCAGACACACAAAAACCCTTTTTTTTGTCCTCATGGTATCATCTCCTTTTCGCTAAGATTATGGTTAGGTGTAGGCTGCCCAAGCAAAAGCAAATTGCTTTCTCACCCCCCTTCTTTGCAGCCAATCTTCCCTCGAGTGGTTGCTCCGATCATAATCAGATACCGTTATTGCCAGCAGCATCAGTGTCCCTAAAAAGGGGCGCACCAAAGTATCTCGTTTACCAACATCGACTATGGTCTAATTGTGGGGCATTCCCCACTGGTTTCTTGGGCCTGGCCAATAGCAGAAGGTATACCACTAGGTTCAGGTTTTGTTCATCTCCAGGCGCTGTGGCGAGATCCGGCTTTGATATGATTTAAGATTTTACCTCTTTTTTCTTCCAGTCGGTAGCATTAATATCCAGCAGGCGAGCATTTTTGCCAGAAGATAGGAATACGGCCATCATTCCGCATTGTCTCTTTTGCTATCTTATTTGGTTAATAATTCCCACGCTGGCACTAGTTCCCAACCTGTTGGCCCCGGCCGCAATCATGTGCAGAGCATCCTCCAGGGTTTTGATGCCGCCGGCAGCCTTGACGCCAAAGTCGCTGCCAACTGTCTGGCGCAGCAGTTTCACATCCTCCACCGTGGCCCCGCCCACCGCAAAGCCTGTAGAGGTCTTGACAAAGGCTGCTCCTGCCTCCTTTGCAAGCAGACAACCTCTTCTTTTTTCTTCGTCCGTCAGATAGCAGATCTCGAGGATCACCTTCACCGGATTGCCGGTGGCAGCATCGACCACGGCGCGGATATCGGTGAGCACCGTCTCATCGTCCCCTTCTTTCAAGGCGTCAAGCCGCATGACCATATCGATTTCCCTGGCGCCCGACCTCACCGCCTCCCGGGTTTCCCTGGCCTTTGTCGCTGGAGAATGAGTTCCCAGCGGGAAGCCCACTACCGAGCATACCAGCACGTCCGCAGCGCGCAGGCAGCGCACCGCCTCCTCCACGTGGACAGGATTGACACACACCGCCTTGAAGCCGTAGCCCACGGCTTCGGAGCAGAGCCGCTGTATGTCTTGTCGACCGGCAAAGGGTTTGAGCAAAGAATGGTCTATCATTGCTGCCAGTTGCTGTGGAGTAATGTTCATATCTGTCTCCTTGGTCTAAAGATCATCCAATCAAGGACTATGCGGCTAAAACCTTAAAGAGGATTCCTGGGCCCGGGAGGAGAAAAATCCGAGGGAGAATCGACAGCCAGGCGGCAAATTTACCGGAGCCGTGAACAACCAACATGAGAGGGCTCCACCCTTTCCGCAAAGTCAGACTGAGGGACTATGGCATCGTCTATGAGATACAAGAAAGCCGCCTCGTGATTGTAGTCCTGACGATTGCCCTTCGCGACATTGGCTGTCGACGCTTGATTAGATAAATAGCCCCACCCCTATGTGGCCTTCTTGGGCCGCAGAGGTTCCGCTTTGCTGCAATCAATTGGCAAATATCTCCCAGCTGCTGTAGGTGGTGACTGTGGGGCCAAGCGCTGCCAGCAGCATGAAGAGAGCTGTTTCCACCAGCTCATTGGCAGCGCCAAGCATATCACCGCTGATGCCTCCGAGTCGCTTGCCGCACCAGCGGCCATATAGCCGGGAAACTGTGACTGCCACCGTGAACAAGACGACTCCAGGAGGACCAAAGACCACGGCGAGGACTAGAGTAAACCCGAGAGCACTATAGCGGTGTCGGCTGGTAGCAGCTTCCACAAAACTGCTGGCGGTGCCGCCTTCAGCCCGGGCATAGGGCAGCTGCACGGCCAGGTCCACCTGGATGGCACGCGCTATGGCAAAAATGAGCACGAGCCACAGGGTGGTCCCGCCGGCGACCATTCTTGCAAAAGCAAGCCATTTGAGAAGGAGTACCAGGGCCACCGCGATGGCTCCGAATACCCCCAGATGAGAATCCTTCATGATGGCGAGTCTTTCATGTTTGTCCCAGCTGCCGCCGATGGCGTCCACAAGATCAGCAAGGCCGTCTAGGTGAAGAGCGCGGGTAAGGACAATATGGGCTGCGACCATGAGGCCGGCAACTCCGGCAGGCCAGCCGTTGCCCGGAATAAGATTACCGAGCAGCCCAGCTGCCCAGAGACAGAGGCCGAGCAGGCAGCCTACCAGAGGAAAGTACGGCAGGGAAGCAGCCGGGTTCTCTGCCTCCCGGCCTGGGATCGGCAAAATGGTCAGAGTGCGGATGGCGGTGGTGAGCTCTGGTAGCATGGCGGATTCTTCATCTGATGGGGCAGCAGCATCTCTTATTTCGTAATGCAGCTGGCCGAAGCCTGTGGCGGATCGACCCCTTTATCTGCTTGACGATTATACTCGGACTCACCATTTGAGCCGCACAGGAATGCCGCTAACCAGGAAAAAGACCTCCTGGGCGCACCGGGCAAGGTGCTGATTTATTTTTCCGGCAAGATCGCGAAATTCTCTAGTTTTCCTGTCAGCAGGAACGATTCCCATGCCAACTTCATTGGTCACCACAATGAGGTGGCAGGGAGGCGCCTGTAACTGTTCCAAAAAGTCGTCAATTTCCCCTGAGCTCTCATTGCTGATGCGCTTTCTGTAGAACAGATTGCCGAGCCAGACAGTGATGCAATCTATAAGGGCCACCGAGGTGTTGGCAGGCATAGCCCTGAGTGCTGCAGCTGGGTCGAGCGGCTCTTCAATGAGAGTGAAGGAAGGGTCGCGCTCCAGCTGATGCCTGGCAATACGGCTGGCCATTTCGGGATCTGTTGGTTCCGCGGTGGCAATGAAGACTTTGTGGGCGTAGGGTGCTGCCAGGTGCAGGGCATAGCTGCTCTTGCCGCTTCTGCTGCCACCGGTAACAAGAACAAGACGACTCATGGGCAGAACTTCTCCACTACAGCACGAGATACCTGTAAATCTTGTTTGCTGAACACTTCCAGGGTGACCACTATGTCCCTGGCCTGGGCCAGGGAGAGCAGGCTGGAAAAGAGGGTGCTCATGATGTCATCCGGCGCTTCTCCAAGATCGCGGTGATCACGACCTGAGCGGATGCCATGCAGATGCACCACCCGGATGGATTTTCTGTAACGCTCGAGATAGCGCTGCAGAGGCTGCTTGTAGAGGATGACATGGCCCACATCGAGGCACACACTGAGGTGCAGACCATGGATAAGGTCTTCCACCAGATGAAAGGGATAATCGAGTGTTTCCACACAGATAAGTTCTGCAGAAACTCCATGGTCGACAATGGTGCCGATCGAGAGGCTCAGATTATGAAGCCATTGAGAAATATTGTGCTCAGGCAGGCCCTGGAAATGGACGATGTAGCCATGAGGCTTCAGTGGTGCAGTGGCAGTGATGGCCCGCAGACATTTGCCCACGGACTTGCTGCGGATGTCGGTGTCCAGGTCTCCGAGCTGGATATCCAGAGGAAGGTGAATCGTGTAGCTCAGGTCACACTGGTTGGCAATTGTTTTGAGTTGGCGAATTTCTTCCTGGCTGGGGTAGTTGGCCAACTCATCCGATTCAAAAAGAACAATTTCAATGTCGTCCACTTCAGAGGCGAGTTTGCAGACATTGGTGAGGATATCTGTTGGATAAATATATGATGTGGTGCCGAGTCGAAAGGGAAAACGTCGCGTTGCTGGGAAACTGCTGCTTACAGTCAAGGTCATTTTTCCACGCCGGTCCTGGCAGCTACTCCCTGTTGGAAGTAATGTTTGACTTCCTGCATTTCTGTAACGAGATCAGCTCTGGCTATCAGGGCAGGATGTGCGTGGCGGCCGGTAAAGACCAGTTCCACCTGCTGCGGCCGGAGGTCTACGAGTTCGATGAGTTGCTCCACACGCACAAGGCCAAGATGTGCAGCCACATTTGCTTCGTCGAGAATTACCAGCCGATAGGTGCCGGAAGTGAGGGCTTTGGTGACCTGCCCGAGGGCCGCTTGGGCCTGGTGACGATCCCTGTCAGAAGGTTCCCCCTGGATGAAGCCGGGTTTGCCGAAGGTCTCTATGGTGAGGAGATCTGAGAACCTGGCCAGGGCAAGGTGCTCACTGTACTGACCACTCTTGAGAAACTGCCCCAGATACACCTTCCAGCCAGCGCCGAGAGCGCGAATGGCCAGGCCTATGGCAGCGCAAGTCTTTCCCTTGCCATTGCCGGTATAGATATGGACATAGCCTATCATTTCAGGAGAGCCCTCATGGCAGTCAGTAAGCCGCACACTTACTGCGAAGACCAGCCTCTTTGAGGTGCCTGTCCTCTGGAGGGAGAGGTAACCTTTCAGGCTGCCTGGGACAAGCGCTGGCTCTCTTTCTTCATCTCTCCCCGAACAGCTCGCACCGAGTGATTGACGTAACTTTCTGGAAAGCGGTAGATGCCGCCGTAGAAATAGTCCACGTAGCAGGCAGTATGGTGCCCCCTGGTAGTGGCACTCCAGAAACAGCGCTGGTTGCCGAAAATGGGGTCGAGGTAGAGACGATGTTTGTTTTCTTCTGGAAGAAGAAGAGAGGACAGTTCTTCATTGTTCGGCAATCGCCAGTCTTCATAGCCAGCGAATTTGATCTTGTTGAGATAGCTGATAAAGCGCTGCGCTTCGGGCCAGGTAACCCGTTCGGGTGCCGGATCTTTCTGCCACATGAGACCCGTCTGGGTGTCAGTGACTGTGCCATTGCCGTTGTCCACAAATCTCTCTGACATCTAAACCTCCTTGATAGTCATCATCATAACCACGGGCAAACGTGCCAGATATTCAATCATAGGTAAGGGCTCACTTTTTCTCGACAGCTAGCGGCAGCAGGAGGTAGCCAGCTTGCTATATCAATAGCTACGAGCCAAAATATTTTAGTTGGAGGTTACTCAAGGTTTGCAGGTAATCTTCACTATAGAGGAGGTCATTGCGACTCTGAACACCACTGAACAAAATAGGCAGGAAAAAGCGAAGATCGATGCCCTCCTCATTGAGGCTGTGTTCATTTGCCTGGTGTACTGCCAGAACAGAATAGTACATGGTCAACAAGGCGATCTTCGAGTCCCGCCTGATCAGATAAGAATGCCCTCCCAGGGTCTGAAGAAAGAAGCCAGCATAGCGGTAAAGAAATTTGAGACTTTCGGCAGAATCGCCTAAATCACCACATTTACGTATGAGCCAGTGATAGAGCGTACCCATCAGAGGTTCGGCCAAATCTGCCTCTGAGTTTATTATGTCCCGGATCACGGCAATTTTTTTCTGCCGCAATAGCCGGAAAAAGAAAAAACTGTTTTGCAGAAGAATTGGCGCGCGATAGGCTTCGCCGCTGATGGTGGGCTTATGGCGATCCAGGCTGGCGAGTATGCCAGTAAAAAAGGGCCAGCTGTCCTGCGATATTCCATGAGTTTTGAGTGCTTGGTTGCCATCTAGATACCTGCAGAAACTGCGCAGGGTATCCTCAAGTTGCTGACAATCCAACCGTTGGGGTGAGCGTCCCTGGGCTATGGGTGAATTTGGCCCAAAGACCTCGGTGAACCTGGCGGTTGGAAGCAGCTGCTTCTGGGGCTGCTGTTGTTGAATAGGCTGCTTCTGGCTGAGCAACTTCTGCAACTCCTGGATGCGCTCAGTACACTTCTGCTGCTCCGCTACTACTGCCTTGCGGGTGAACCTTTCATAGATAGGATCCCACTTCCACCAGAGAATGGCGGCGAGGGCACCTACGATCAGAACCACAAATAGAAACGCTCCGCATCCTCTTTTCATAGTGTTTTCTCTAGATTTGTTGTTAGCTGTCAGTTAAAGAACAGTCGTTTCTACTTTCGCAGTTGCTTATCATTTTTTATGGCGAAAATCTACCCCGGATATGGTGGTATACTTTTTGTTTGTTTTCCTTTATTACAGAAAGAAGAGGGCTATCGCAAAACTTCTGCTTTGCAGAAACTGACAAGTTGCTTATATCATGACTATTTATAAGTCTGATTTGCTCGAGAATTTCTTCTAGGAAAAGGTGCCCTGAGTGTGCTAAAATAAGCTAACCCCGATAAGCCGCGTGGGTGACTCGGTCCCAGGAAGGCCAACCTATTACTCCGCTTACGCTTTTGGGTAAGGCCAGTTGAAATCCAGAAACAACTGGAAGGGACGCTAGGTGGCGGTGGACTGAGCGGCGCGAAGGTTTGTCGGGGCGCCTTTTTGTTGCCGGCTGGTATGGCAGGCTGGTTACCTGGCCATGTGGGCAAGGGTCTCATTCAACCAGTTTCTGTAAATCCTGGTTTATTTCTTGCTGCTGTTTTTCCCTGCCTGGTGGTTCGGGGACCACATTGGCTTGCGGTCTCTGCACACTTTCCTTCTCTGCTGCCTCTCTATGTTTTCTGAGCCACAATTCATTTATAGTGTAAACAGGCTTCTCCATTGTTCCAACAATCTCGACTGGCAGGGTTACAAAATTCTGGGGGTCTGTGATCTGGGGGAGAAGAGGTCTGATTTCCGTCAATTTTCCGGCATATTGCACAGGAAAACGCAGGTTCATCTCAAGAGCGAGCCTTCTATCAAGCAAGCTTGCAGTACCCCTGCCCTCACCACTGAGAACCGGGCCCTGCAGGATGAGGTCCTGGACTATAACCTGGCCCCTTCTTATAAGGAGTCGGGCAGTGACCCGTGGAAAGGCCAATTGTTGAAAATCTTCGCTTTGGAAAAACTC
Source organism: Deltaproteobacteria bacterium (assembly GCA_019309045.1). NCBI lineage: Bacteria > Pseudomonadati > Myxococcota > Myxococcia > Deltaproteobacteria bacterium. The sequence continues at coordinate 44,735 of JAFDGZ010000038.1, forward strand.
GACTAGTTGTTGCACTAGTGGGTGCCCGGTGAATAGCGCCTCTTCCAGAACAATATCTGCCTGAGAATTCAAATGAGCAACATCAGGGCTGCTGCCAGTGGCTGTTGCCTGCAAGGTCATATTTCCTGACATCGACTTGCTGAGATGAGGGGCAATATCCTTCATCATCTCATCCAACAGAACGTCTTTGACAGTCAGCTTCGTTTGGAAGGGAGGACCGATCTGTTTTAGATCAGCTCCTAGAGTCGAGTGAAGCTCTCCACCGTATACCCTGGCGTCGAGAGTGTCGATATCGAGCTTCCCCTTTTGCAGGGTGAAATGGCAGTTTACTTTGTTGGCAACGAATTTTTTGTAGTAGAGCCACTCAACGTTTATCGTTCCCACGGCGTCGAAACCTGGAGCCATACCTGTAGACCATACTGGCGCTGCCTCATGCAGAGGTGGCTCAGCTGGCTGCGATGGAGCGGTTTCTTCCGAAAGTGGCGTGCCAGTGGTGGAAGGAGGAAAAGATTCTTGCGTCAATGAATCTGCAGTTTCCTGGGTATCGAGCAGCTGTTCAGAGGTGGATTCGGAAGAAAAGACCTCAGTA
>JAFDGZ010000039.1 GCA_019309045.1 Deltaproteobacteria bacterium
TGTCAAGTGTCTGGAGAGGTCTTTGGATTCCTGTCTCACTTATCTGGATTTTCCCGAAGAGGAATGGATATGTTTGCGCACAACCAATGTCATTGAACGGCTGAACAAGGAGTTTAAGCGAAGAACCAAGCCTATGGAGATCCTGGCTGGTGAAAGATCCTGCTACACCTTGCTGGCTTTCATCTGCCTGAAGATGGAAGTTCATTGGCGGTCAAAGCCCATAGAAAAAGTTGCCAAGAACCTGCCACTCCTCAGAAAAATGGCAGGAAAAAAATTTCACACAAAATTGTTGACAGTACCAGTAGTTGCGATTGGCGTAGAGCGAACTCCTAGCCGGATCCATGGAAGGGTTGCTGGTTGCCTGCATGAGCACAGACATGAAACCCTTTGCATCAACAGGCGGCGGACCGGACCAGGGGAAGGCAGTAACCCCTTCCCAGATGGCACGCATTGGTATGGAAACGATGTTGTCAAGTTCGACAAATTTCCCTTCCACTTCTTTACGAAAGCCGTCGTCCAGGTTAATGACCCACCACTGCATGGGCACATCGCAAAGCAGCTGCTTGCTGGACCGCTCAGAGAAGTGATGTGTGCGACCGAAATTGAATATTTCCTGTACCGATTTCTCGTGAGCGAATCTGGTAATATCATGAAAAGTGCGACAGTTGCTCGGTTTGAACGTCGGTGCATCAGGATCGAGTAGATTGAAGGATACAATGTGCGGCACCACTTGCTCGAGAACACGGTAGACAGGACTCCCCCGCATGAAGTCCTTCCTGTTATTTCTTTTCCGCAGCAGTGACTCTATGCGACCAGAATAGATTTTTCGACCGTCAGCATCCACTGTAACCAGCTCACCGTTTGTCAAAGCCGATGTTGCTCCGGCCACCGCGAACAAAGCGGGGACTTCGAACTCTCTGGCCACGTTGGCAAGGTGGCTGGTGACACTTCCGTGCTCGGTCACCACTGCGGCTGCCCTGTAAAGAAGTGCAGCCCAGGACGGCAAGGCCTGAGAACTCACCAATACCGCTCCCTCAGGAAATCTCAGGCTATCCACAGTCTTCTTCACCAGGAAAACCCTGCCTGAAGCCACGCCGGCACTTGCAGTAACCCCCCCCTGCAGGAGCAGATCTTTGCCATTCGCCAATAGGTGTCGGGCCGGTGGCTGAGAGTCTCTGAAATTGCCCCTTGGCATTCCCAGTAAGAGCGTGGGCGTGGCCAGTCTTGCCAAAATGGAGTTTTTCCAATAAGCTGTTAAAGACAACAAAATCAATGGTAGATCAAAGAATCGAGTTTTTCCGCCTATTGTTTTCTCGCCGTTACAAGAAAATGGGGCTGCCTGACACCGAGAAACACATCGCTGACAAAATGATCCTTTGTAGCGGCCTTCTTGAACCAATCGGCCTCGGCATAATTCACTTTCCCGAGTCTGAAAGCACTTGCATAGGCAATCTGCACCCCCTGTTTATCCACATAACCGAGATCCACGAACACCCCACCATGAACTCTCTGGAGAATGGCCAGCTTCTCCCGAAGAAAGAGCTCATCACTCTGTTGCTCAGTGGTGAAAGTGTCAGTTATCATGATAAGGTGCGCAAGTCCTTCTGTGAGAAACGCGTCTATGCTTTGCATGTGCTTTCGTACCACTTCTTCAAGATGGGCCATAATCTTTTCATGATAAGAAACATCGAACTGGTAGAGAACTGCACCACCTATCAGAATTAGAGGGGCAAATGATACTGCAATGAACAGCAAGATGATTTCCTGTGTCAAGGAACGATAGTATTGGCGATCGTCTCTGTTACCATTGATCAGTCTAAACAGCCTCCCAGGAAAACTGACCCACAAATACACTTTTATTCTAGGCAGGAGACAGTGCTGCCGTCCATGGAGAGAAACCCGCAATTCCGGGGAGGAATTCCCCCCTACCTCAGATTTTACCTGCGCTACAAGATCAGATTGTTTGTGACAGAAATGGGGGAAACACTCGGAATGCGGCCCCGAACCCCCTCCCTCACTTTGGACAGGGAAGGGGGTGGGGAAATAATTGGGTGGTAGTGTGTGGTTCACTACGATAAAGCTGTCTTATGGTTCCGGTAGCCAGCAAGCCTACATGGCGCCTTGCTCCATTACAGCCTTAGCGGTCTCCAAAAGCCCTTCAGGGAAGCCGACGAAATTGTAAATGAGGAGGAATCCCACGACCCAGACCACCACCATGGAAAGAATCCATAGGACAAATCCATACTTGACAAAGTCAATGGGATGAATGGCTCTCTCGCCTGTATCGGGGTAAATCCCTAATCCGTAGACAATGGCGTTATTGGGCGTACCCACAATGAGAAAATGGGCAAACGAAGTAGCAAAGGCAACAGCCAACCCAGTAGCCCAGGGTTCGGCAGGCACACCGGTCATGATACCCATGGGAATGACAATCGGGCCGAGAAGAGCGGTAGTACCCGCATCTGACATAAAGTTGGTGATCAGACCGGAAAGGCCGGACAGACCAACCCAGAGGCCGAAACCCTTGCTCATGCCCACGCTGCCAAGAATCTTCAGGAATGTCTGCGCCAGCCAGAGCGCGGCACCGCTCTCTTTGAGCAGGGCGCCGAGAGTGAGGGCGCCGCAGTACATAAACCAGGCATCCCAGGAGATACCGTACAGGATCTTCCTCCAACGTGTAGTCCTGAATATCACCGGAATCAAGAGGGCCAGCAGTGAAGGGCCTCCCAATCCTAGTTCCTCACCGCCAACTATCCAGAGGAATAGGATGACAAGCAGCATGCCAAAGGTAACGTATTCTGCATACGTCATCTTGCCCATTTTCTGAGTTTCCTCCTTAATTGCAGTGAGCCCAGGCGTGAGGTCTTTGGTCTTCACTTTCTTCCCGAATAAAACCATCATGTACACTGCTACTAAAACACCTAGAACCGGGACCATGGGAAGTCCGTACTTCATCCATGTGAAGAAGTCCATAGGAACGTTGTATTCACTCCAAAAGCCCATCATGATGACATTCCGGCCACCGGCTGCAGGCGAACCCACACCGCCTACATTGAGAGCATAGCACAAGGAAAAGAGAAGGAACTTGGCCAGAGCCGGGTCATGCTCTATCCTGCCACCCCTACTGTTGGCCTCCACCGCACCGAAGTAGACAGCCATCATCACCGGCGTCATGAAGGCACACATGGCGTGAGCGGAAATAAACGATCCTACAATAGACATACTCACACAGAGCGTAAACACAGGTACCCAGAATCCCTTGGTCCAGCCCAGGAGCCAGGTGGCAAGTCTCTTGTGTAAACCCACATCAACCACCGCAACACCCATGGCCAGTACACCGAGAAGGAACATGGGGGCATCTCCTGCAAAGGTCTTGCCGATCATCTTGCGCGGCAGGAGGTGGAAGAAGTAGGCAAGAGTCGGCATTAAAATGCCAGTCAAGCCGATGGGTATGGCCTCGGTGGCAAAAAAGATCACTGCCATGGGGATAATGCCAAGGACGATCATGGTCTTGTTGGCTGCATCCAGTGCGCTGAGGGCAATCTCCCACTCCATCATTCTCTTGGCGAAACCGTACTTTTCAACTATTTCTATCAAGCTCTGAGGGGTAGGCACAATGAATCCCACAAGAATAAAGATACCTAGACCAATGCCCAGCCACAGGGCCTTGTGGGCTAGAATGCCGCCGCCACCTGCTTCATGTTCCACATCATGGCTCATATCCTCACCCCCTCCTCCTCAATTCTGTTTGTATTCCAGAAAACCTTCTATAACTGTGCCACTGAAACTCACATGTTTTGATCATTTGACACATCCTAGTGAAGACGTCGGAAAGCGTTACCACTTCAACAATGTCCCAGCCGCATGAGCACTTCTGCAAGTGATCTTTTTCACGAAGTTTTACAAAAAGAATTCAACCCTTATACAGAATTTGAAAACTCTTGAAATCATCCTCAGACTGAACCTCTCTTTCCTCATAGTGGAGATCTGCCAATGGTTGCAGTGCATGAGAATGAGAGAATCCCAAACTGTTATTTGTCTTTAAGCACTGACAGGGGTGATGTCTCAAGTTCCCGTACTTTAGCTTCCCGGATGCGTTCTTCGTGCTCGGCCTTCCTCTCGCGGGCAGCGTTGATCTTGCTCAATAAGTCCTCAGTCTTACAAGGCTTCATGAGATAATCATAGGCCCCTAGCTTCATGCCCTCTATAGCAGTCTCCACGGTGGCATGGCCGGTCAACATTATTACTTCAGTGAGAGGTTTTATGTTCTTGATCTCCCGAAGCGCCTCAATGCCATCAAGACCAGGCATCAGGACATCCAATACAACCACATCAAAATTGTATCCCTTGATCTCTTTAATGGCGTCTTCACCGGAAAACGAAGTGGTCACATCATAGCCCCGCATCTGCAAACGTTCCGCGAGCGTCCGCACAAATTCCTCTTCATCGTCTACCAACAAAACTCGAATTTTCATGTACGGCCCTCCCTGCTGCGTTATTCTTTTTCATCCTCTTCCATAACCTCCTTGGCGGTTTCAAACTCGCCGGCCTCCGCAAAAGTGGCTGCAACCATCGCGTCTTCCATTTTCCTCTGGTAGGCTTCCTTCATCTTCCTGACCAGCACATCAAGATTAACCGGCTTTTCCAGGTAGTCAAAAGCCCCAAGCCTCCGCGCTTCCTCCTCGTCTTTTTCTGTGCCGTGGCCGGTGAGGATGATCACTTGAATATTAGGATAAGCTTTCTTGACACGGCGCAAGACCTCCATACCGTCAATTCCAGGCATCTTGAGATCCAGTATCATCACATCCGGTTCCTGTTCATCCACAAAGGTAAGGGCCTGCTCCCCATCGTAGACCGCATCCGAGCGAAGATCTCGCATCTGCAACCTCTCCGCCAGGGCCTTGACAAAATCCGTCTCGTCATCAACTAGCAATACTTTAATATTCTTCATCGTTGCCCTCCTTGTTAGGAGTTGCTTTTCTCAGTTCCGCCTGCGCCATTATGTGCCTGGCCGAATCGAAATCTGCAGCCTCCGCAAATGCAGCCGATACCGTCAAATCCTCAAGTCTTTTGGAAATTGCCTTCCATCTTTTTCCTTTTTTTGCGTTTTTCTTCGCACCTGCTTCCTTGAGTTTAGCAAGGAGTTCTTCGATATCAAAAGGAATCAGCAGATCAGCAAACACTCCACGTTTCATCCCCTCAATTGACAGGCGAATATGATCACGGCCTGTAAGAGTAATGAATTCTGCCCAGGTTCTTGTCTCTTTCTTCGACTCTAGTATTTGAATGCCTTCTGCACCAAGGTCGCACATATTTATAACTGCCACATCAATATCGTCATTTTGGAGAACGACAAGAGCCTCAGGGGCACTGTGAGCCAAGCGAACGAAAAAACCGCTTGAGCTCATCCGTTCAGACAGGGTTCCCATAAAAACTGAGTCCTTACCGACTAGTAATACATTCTCGTTCACACCGCTGAACTTCCAAAAGATGTGGTCATACCTAGGACTTTTTGACCTAAAAGGTGTAAACCTGAACTGGTACCGTGCCGAGCCAGATTTTTACACTTGGAACCAGATCTAGACTCTCGCTCCCAGAATAGTGCCAAACCAGATCTTCACGCCCGGTATTCCCAGGTAAACGGGGCGCTGCGAAGGCTTGTTCACCTCGAGAAATTCTCTGGCCATCTTAGGAAAGTCAGCCTCGAGAAAGGTTGCCGCAGTCAAAACATCTTCTGTTCTTCTTCTCCAGGTTTTCATCCTATTTTCTCCGGCACTGCGATTTCTCTGTTTTCGCCTTAAACTAAGGCAAAGAACATGCCAAAAATAAATAAGCTTTAATTTCAACTAGATAACGCGATAGGGCCATCTTCGACCTTAGGAGATGTCTTAATATGAAACATAACGATACGTATTGTGGCGTTTCATAATAAGACAGAAATTGAAACGAAAGAAGAATCTGCCTAAAACACAGTGCCCATGCCAGCTCCGAGCACTGCATTAGGGCAGATGCGAGGAAGTTATTTGATAGGATTTTTCAATGGAAAATAGAGTATGACTCTGGTGCCCGTTTCTTCCTGGTCCTCAACCTCAATTAATCCACCGAGCTCTGCCAAAGTCAATACCAGTAGCGTGAGTTCAGAGTCGTCACCTACTTGGTGAACTTCGTTGGTGGAAGCGAGGGCTGTGGATATTTGTTCTCTGAGCTGCCTGCCTTCTGGACTTCCCTGATCAGTGACACTGACCCGGGCCTGCTGTTCACAGCGGGCACAAGCTACCAGGACTTTCGCCCGATGAGGCGAAGACCGTTGCAGCGCCCCTTCGATAAATCCAAAAATTACGTATTGAATTCGAAAGGGATCGCTCATCACTCCCAGTGGCTCGTCAGTCACTTGTGTATCTAGATGCACCCCCAAGAGCCTGGCTGATCGTTGTGCTAGCATGGTTACCTCTAGCACTAGCTTATTCAGGTCCAGCAATGCCACAGGTTTGTCCATACTGTGGGCGAATTGGTTGAGCCGCTTGACGATGGCCCCACTGCGTTGCACTTGCTCCTCAATCGAGGCGATAATTCTTTTCAAACGAGCTTGGTTGGGCAAGTCCGTAGCTCCCTTCATGTCCAGCAGATCGCCCATCAGGCCAACAGATTCGTTAATAATGGCCAGAGTATTCTTGATCTCATGGGAAAGGCCAGCAGTAATTTTCCCCATGAAGGCAAGTTCTTTTATTCGTCTAAGTTTTTCGAGACTGTCCTGCATCGCATCAAGCCATCCTTTGCGCTTTCACGGCTTCTTCCATTTTCTCCAGCAACTCTTCAATATCCAATGGCTTCATCAGGTAGTCAAAGGCTCCCAACCGCATACCTTCAATGCCCTCCCTGGTGGCCCCATGACCGGTGAGTAAGATTACTTCTGTCTGAGGGGAAAGCATTTTTACTCTCTTCAAAACTTCCAACCCACCTAGTCCCGGCATCAGCAGATCCAAGATGACCACGTCATATGTTTGTTCGCTCATCTTTGCCAAAGCCTCTTCACCATCCAATGCCGTATCAGCAGTTATGCCGCGTAATCCGAGTCTTTCTGACAGTGTGGAGACAAATTCTTCCTCGTCGTCCACTAGGAGGACTCTGTAGTCTCTCATATTCAGCTCCTACTCAGAATACATTGCCTCGGGAGTTTCACCGTAAAGGTTGTCCCTTCCCCTTCCACACTTTGCACTCTGATGTCACCCCCGCACTTGGTTACTATACCATGGGTGATTGACAAGCCTAGGCCGGTTCCTTGCGACTTACCACGAGTATAGAATGGATCAAAAATGTGTTTCAGGTCTTCAGGAGGTATGCCGCATCCGTCATCTTTGATTTCCACTTCTACTGTGTCACCGTCTTTCCCTTCCCTGGTCGATATTGAGATATTGCCGCCATTCTCTACCGCCTCAAAGGCGTTGTTGATTATGTTGAGAAATACCTGCTGCAACTGTCCCCTGTCATGTAGAATAGGATCTAGGTTAGGCTCAAAGTCAAGCCTTAGATTGATATTCCTGTGAAAGGCCTCTTTCTCCAAGAAGCCAAGCACTTCTTCTATCAGTTCATTGAGATAAATTTTTTCCACCTTCACATCCATGTGCCTTGCAAAACCAAGCAGACGACGCGTAATGTCGCGGCAACGGTCGACTGATTTCAAGATGGAATCTACCTGTGCTAGCAGGGTTTCCCGATCTTGATATTTTTTGGAAAACAGCACGAGATCCTTCATCAGCCCTGCCTTCTCATTGATAATGGCCAATGGATTGTTGATCTCATGAGCCACCCCTGCCGCCATTCTTCCGAGAGATGCAAGCTTGGCTGACTGTTCCATTTGTACATAATAGGACTCCCGCGCCTGGTCAGCTTCCCGGATGCGATCCACGACCATTCTAGAAGTCCTCAGTGTAACAAGAACAATAACCACTACACTGAATGCGAGAAGCAAGATGAATTCAGACTTGAGCGTAAACCAACCCGCCATTACTTCACTCGGCTCCTTCAATACCACCAAGATGAAGCTTGTCCCTCGCAGGTAAGCATAGCCGAGCAGATGTTCTCCATGCTCGTCTCTGGTTTTGCCTATTACTGCGTCCAGACTAAAAGGGGGAATGGGCATTGCAACCTTTTCCAACACATTACCATGATATCTCGAGGGCGTTTGTAAGATCCCCTCTCGGTTTATTATGAACAGGTCGCTTCCGGGCCTCAGGGCGATACCCGAGATCAGCTGATTGAACTTCTCCGAATCGATGGTTGCTCGCAGCACATAAAAATTACCCGTGGGGGTTTCTTTGATTATGGCAATAACGAAATGCGGGAACTCCCTGTAGCCCAGAAACACATCACTTATATATACACCGCGAACTCGTACCGCGTGGAACCAGGCCTGATCTCTATAGACTTTGCCGGCCAGTTCATACGGACCTACGTAAGACCTCTGCACTCCGGAAGAATCTATCAAACCCAGATCAACGAACTCTTCAAATTCGCTTCTTAATGCGTGAAAGATACGGCTCAACGCTTCCTGCCGGCTCAGTTCTTCAAAGGAATGTTCCCGGATAATCAAGCTCAACACTGACTGACGTTCGCTCAGAAAGAGTTCCAGGGTGTGTTTGGAGGTGTTGATCAATCGGGTGATTGGTCTGACAATCTCATTTTTGAGCGTTTTCATATACTGATAATAATTGATGGCGCTCATGACTCCGAGCGGAATCAGGGCTACGGCGCTTATTATAATTACGAGGTTTTTGCGCAGCAGGTTGTATCGCTCCGGTCCCTCGCCATAATTGGGAAAATCCTTGAAGCTTTTCGGCAAGAGCAGTCGGAAATTTTCTCTAAAGCTTCTCATGTGTGCTCCAGAAAAGTGCTCTTCATCAAGTTCGCTCCAGGCGCCAGCTTCCCTGCGAGGAAGAGTTCCAAAGCCTTAACATATGGTCCAATGACACACTCCATTACTTTAATCTTTTTCCACACCAGGTATTGATAATACTCTTCCTCGATCGCACCGCAGATCACCGTGGTGATCCCCTCTTTAAGTATTAAATGGCACAAATCTTCTGCTGAAATTGTGGGCAGCACCACGGTCCTGGATTCAACTACCCCACCATGCGAGTCCACATGGACTGTCAGTATCTCACTTGTCAAATCGAAACGCGAAGCAATTTCATCACCCCATATAGTAATAAGTATTTTTTCTGTCATGTAGCTATCCTAAGGCAATTACTGTGCCACACTAAATAAGTTGTAATATCCACAGGTTATAAATTAATGGACAATCAGGTATTGCAAAATGAAACTATACGATACAAATACTTTTCCTTTCATTATATTATATTGAAACAATATGAGACGAGTTATTTCAAATGAGCTTGTGCTGTTTCATCTTACGCCAGAGCGTTGACCTCCCCCAGCCCAAGAGTTTCGCTGCCTTTGTGCGATTACCACTTGTTTGGGAGAGAGCCTCCATTATCAAACGCCGTTCCATGCTGCGCCAATCAAGAGCGCCAACACCCGCCTGTACTGCTGTCTGTTCAGCAGGTGGTGCAACCACACTGGATCTTGTGATAAGGTCCGCGGGTTTCATTGCTACCACCTCTCTCAGTGCGGAATTCTTGAGGTAGTCAGGCAAATGCTCTGGCTGAATACTGCTTTCGCGGCATACGTTCGCCGCATATTCGACGATGTTCTTAAGCTCCCGCACATTGCCCGGATAAGGATATCGGCTAAGGACTTCAATGGCCTTCCGAGAAAATCCCTTGATCTTTTTTTGAAACAGCTGGTTGAACTGATTGAGGAAATGCTCCATCAAGAGCCTAATATCTCCGTCTCTTTCCCGCAGAGGAGGCAACTCGAGGCGAACTACATTAAGCCGGTAGAAAAGATCCTCGCGGAAAGCTCCTTTTTGTACCATAGCATGCAAATCTCGATGAGTGGCAGCAATCAACCGAACGTCAGCCTTGATGGTCTTTGTTCCTCCAAGGGGAATAATTTCCTTGTCGTCAAGAAAGGTCAACAATTTGACCTGCAATGGAAGTGGGAGATCACCGATCTCAGTTAGATAGACTGAGCCGTTGTTTGCAAGTTGAAAACGTCCTGGTTTGTCTCTCACTGCGCCGGTAAAGGCCCCACGAGTGTGGCCGAACAACTCTGATTCCAAAAGGCTCTCAGGCAACGCACCACAATTTATCTTGACGAAAGCTCCCTGCGTCCGAGGTGACAATCGATGGATAATCTCGGCTACACGATCTTTCCCGGTACCTGTCTCTCCAGTAATGAGCACGGACGAATCAGTCTGGGATATAATGGGAAGAATATCAAAGAGCTTTTGCATCTTGGGGCTGAGACCAACCATGTCTCCGAATTCATGACGAGCATGAATCTTTTTGTCCAATTCCTCTACCAATGAAATATCTTCCAAGGTTTCAACAATGCCAAGAAGTCTACCTTTACTGTCCCTAAGCACATCAACGTGAAACGCAACCGGGATTTTCTGTCGACTGCAGTTGATGACATTCCCTTGGCGTCGCACTGCCCTCTCTTCTCTAAGAACCTCTCTAGCAGGACAATCTCTTAAGCAGAGGTTGCTCCTTACTATATGACGGCAAGGGATGCCAACCGCCTGTTGGCGACTAATGCCTAGCATGGCTTCTGCCGTCCTGTTCATCACCTGTACGCAAAAGTCTGCGTCCAGTATGACCACCGCCACAGGAATGGTGTCAATGACTTCATTAACGTCGAGGTCTTCTCTATTTTGTTGTGATATCTTCATCATATAAGGATACCCTATTGCTGGTCGATAATGACTAACGAACAACAAGGCTCGCTGAAAAACCGATTCATAACAATTCAATGTAATATAGATGGTACTCTACAAAAAGTCAACAAATTGAAACAATGTGAAACATATTAGAAGATATTTGGTCGAACGGACCTGGCCTTTGAAAAAAGCAAAATTGACCCTTTGAGAAAACAGGGCAACAAACACATTGTCCTTCACTGGAAAAAATTATATGAATGGAAGTACCATACTGGCAGCTTCAGGGACTTGCTGCCTAGAGGCAGAAAAGTGCGCGGGAGGGCTACGCATTCGGCACTGTCGAGCCGAGCATCCTTGTCCCAGGACCATAACGAGACGGGCGCATCAGGTCGATGCAAAATCTTCTATTTCCAACATGTTATGAAACGCTCGATTTTGCGGCAGAATAGTGGTGGAGTATCGCCATGAAAACACTGGTTGGACTTCAAGAGTATCTGGATCAACATTATCACAGATCGGTATTTGAGGAAGCGGTGGCAGACGCAGCCGACAGAGTCCTGCACGTGCACGGAGGAGAGATCCTGGTGGCCAGGATTGTCGAAAATACCCCGTACGACATTGGCATCTTGCCCTCTGGGGAAAAACAGGGAGGTGGCAGCGAACCACTCACCATGCCCAAGCTAGATGTCAAGCTTGTCTATCCGGCAGAGATCAAAGAAAAAGTGGCAAAACGCCTCAAGAATGACGCCAAGGTAGAAAAACTCCAGTTAGCCCCTAGCCTCAGTGCCCGCGACAGGCATCACATCAAGAACAAGAGCCTCTATCCGCTCATGAAAGAAAGGGTGGTGGTGTTTTTCACCCTCCTTGGAGGCGAGATTGTTCGGGGACTCATCGCGGCTTTCTCCAGGTATGAAATCACCGTAAACCTCAAAGGCGGCGTACCAGTTACTATTTTGCGACACGCAGTATATGATCTGCGAGACAAGAAAGGAAATTGCTACTTGAAAAGTGTACAGCAGAAAACTCGGGACTGGGAAAAGAGCCCTCTGTTCCAGTGAGCTGCACCAGGCGTTGGGGGGAACAGTAACTGGCGGCGACTTGAACTGCTCACATATGTATTGCCGCCGCTCTTTAGAACCTCATCCCAGTTATCAGCGGCAGTGAGCTGGAAACATGCAGAGATAGACAAACTCTGTGCTTGTCAACGCTTCAAGAACCTCACTTTTTGTCTAAGCATGCCTTGGAGGAATATGGCAGACCCCCTCTGCCACCTCGCTCAACCGCCATTCCCCGAACAGCTTGTTGTCGGTCAGCCCGAGCACAGCATACTTGAATGTCATTTGAAAAATAGAAAAGGCCCACCGGAGCCTGGTGGACCCATAAAATCATCCCGCAAAAGAAAGACGGCTGCAGCGTGCACTGCCATTTGTGGGAATTACTTTTCTAGAGTCATCTGAATGTAATGGCAGGGGCATTCTTTGGCGCACAGGCCGCAGCCCTTACAGAAATCATAATCAAATTCATATGTTGCGCCACCCTTTGCTTTCTTGACTGCATTGTCGGGGCAGTACATGAAGCAGTTCCCGCAGTCGAAACAGAGGCCGCAGCTGAAGCACCTCTCTGCCTCCGTAATAATCGCTTCCAGATCAATGGCCGGATAGATCTCTTTGAAACCCTTGAGGCGCAGGTGCACGGGCAAGGCTTCTTTTTCGAAGCGTCTCGCCTTTTTGTAATAGTAGGTGTTGAGATCCTTGGAATAGATCACCGGCGGTCGGGACAGACGACTTTCTACACTGCCTTCTATGTAGTCCTCAATGGCTGAGGCGGCCCTGGTTCCCTGCCCAATAGCGGCAGCCACCGTCTCCAGACCGAGCACCGCATCACCCCCGGCAAAGACTTTGTCGGTACTGGTCATGAGATTCTCATTGGTGGCAATCCATTTGTCCTTCGACTTGTGGACGTCGATGCCGTCGTAGTCAACTGCCTGTCCTGTGGCCATAATCACCGTGTCAGCAGGGATAACGGATTCAGAGCCAGCAATGGGCACCGGCCTTGCCCGGCCGCTGGCATCAGGTTCCTTGAGCTCCATCTGTACACAGAGAATGCCCACCACTCGTCCTTCATCTGTGATGATCTTCACCGGGTTGGTATGGTAGCGAAACATGATGCGCTCTTCCATAGCCTCGTCGATTTCAGTGGTGATGGCTGGCATTTCAGTGCGAGTGCGGCGGTAAACCACACTCACATTGGCTCCCAGCCTCTTGGCCACCCGGGCGCAGTCCATGGCCGTATTGCCGCCGCCTATCACCACCACATCTCTGCCAATGTCAACATACTTGCCGCTGTTGACCTGCCTGAGAAACTCCACACCGCTGAAGACGTTCTGGGCATCCACACCCGGCACATCTATATGCATCCCTTTCTGAGCGCCAAGGCCAAGGAAAACTGCATCATATTCACGGACGAGTTGATCCATGGGGATGTTCACCCCCGCCTTCACATTGCACTCCAGGTCAATGCCAAGGGCCAGAATCTTGTCGATTTCCTGCTTCAACACATAGTTGGGCAAACGATACGACGGAATGCCATAGCGCATCATGCCGCCAGGCTCAGCGTAGGCTTCGAATATCTTTATCTGAAATCCTCTTTTGGCCAGATGAAAGGCGCAGGAAAGCCCTGCTGGACCTGAGCCTATTATTGCCACCTTTTCCTTTCTGGCAGAAATGAGTTTCTTGTGGGTCAGGTTTTCCTCCAGGCCAAAATCACCCACGGCACGCTCGGCACTGTTGATTGCCAGCGGGGTGTCAAAATCCCTCCTGTTGCAGCCCTCCTCACAGGGATGAGGACACACTCTGCCGCAGGTGGCAGGCAGAGGATTGGTCCGCGTCAACACATGCCAGGCCTCCTCGTAGTCTTTCCTGGAGGCGAGAGAGCGCAAGAATCCGCGGATGTCGTTTCCCGCCGGGCAACTGTATGTACATGGAGGCGTCTGCATGATGGTTACAGGCATCACCGTGCGCCACGATCCCGTCTTGTAAGGTATGACCTTGTGCAAGTCCAGTGCTAATCCTAAAGGTAGCTTATCCATAGTTAACCAGCCTCTTTGTTTGTGATTGAACAGCCTGCATCAAAATCCAGCCGGCCTTTTTTATTGAAAAAAGCCGGTTTTGAAAAAACTTCCTCTTATGAATATCCTTCAATCTTGCTTCTGCTAAGGAAATCAAGGAGAATCTTCAGCCTCATAAATTGAATTTGGCAATATTCTCGTTGGCAATCTCCTGGATCTCAGCCACTTCCTTGCCTGGCACCCCTTTCTTGAACAGGTGTCTGAACCTGCCCTGAACCTTCAGGTATTCCTCCACAGGAAGCTTTACCGCAATTTTCTGCACGTTGGTCACTCGGCCTTCGATGATTTCATAGACCGGAAACAGTCCCGTGTCTTTGGCAAGCCGGCAGACCTGCACAGTGAGTTCACCGGGATGACGCCATCCCAGCGGACAGGGAGCGAGGATGTGGATATACTTGGGCCCTTTGATGGAAAGGGCCTTTTTCACCTTGCGTTGCACGTCCCGAAAATCATCCACCGTGGCTGTGGCCACATAGGGAATCCTGTGGTCTGCCGCAATCAAGGGAAGGTTCTTTTTTCTGGTCTTGTTGCCCATGGGTGTTGTGGAGGTGCTGGCACCATAGGGGGTAAAACTGGAGCGCTGCACTCCGGTATTCATGTAGGCCTCGTTGTCGTAGCAAACATAGAGCACGTTATGGCCTCGTTCGAACATACCGCTGATAGACTGGAAGCCGATGTCCGCAGTGCTGCCGTCACCCCCCTGAGCAATGATGTTCACCGGGCCCTTTTTCAAGGCTTTATAGGCAGCTTCCACACCCGAGGCCACGGCCGAGGCGTTCTCAAACAGGCTGTGCAGGAAAGGGATACGCCAGGCCGGATCCGGGTAGGGTGAACTGAACACCTCCAGACAGCCGGTGGCCACACAGGCAATGGTATTCTCCCCGGCAGCATCTGCCACCAGTCGCGCAGCCAGAGCCTGGCCGCAGCCGCCGCAGGCGCGGTGTCCACTGGCAAACAGATCCTTTTTCTCGATTTTGTCGAAATCTTCTGCTTTGTCGTTCATCATAAATCTCTTTCTGCTATGAGTTCTTTTTTCAGACCCAAAAAGTCAAACTCAACCGGCTCTCTCTCCACGCGCTCCACCATGTAGCGCAAGTCATCCATAGGGATGTTGCGACCACCGAGACCGGCAACAAAGCTGCTAATGTTGCGATCTTTCTTCTCTGCCCGGGGGAAAGACCAGCGGACATCGCTGGCCAGAATGCCGCCTCTGCCAAGAGAAAGGCATTTTTCGAGAACCACGATGTTCATCTTGTCTTTCAAGGCATTGTATACCTCTTTGCGGGGAAAGGGCCTATAGGAACATATCTGCAGGAGGCCTACTTTCTTGCCTTCCTCTTCGAGCTGGTCGATGAGCTCCTTGATGGTGCCCACCACCGAGCCCATGGAGACAATTGCCAGGTCTGCCTCCTCCAGCTTGTAACTCTTGACAAAACCGCCGCTTTCTCTGCCAAAAGTGCGGGCAAACTCGGCACTGACCTCTTTGATGGTCTCCTCGGATTTCTCCAGTGCCCGGTGTAAAATGTAGCGAGTCTCCATATAAAAACGGGGATCAGCATACAGCCCAATGCCTCTCGGCCACCTGGGATCCACAATGTGCCGTGGTTTAAAAGGGGGCAGAAATTCATCAATCTCCTTCTGCTCCGGCATATCCACCGGTTCATAGGCATGGGTGAGAATAAAGCCGTCCATGCACACCATTACCGGCAGAAAGGTCTGCTCTGCTATCTTGAAGGCCTGCACGTGGAGATCAGCCGCCTCCTGATTGTCCTCAGCGTGCAGTTGAATCCAGCCCGCATCCCGTACTGCCATGGAATCCTGCTGGTCGTTCCAGATACTGAGAGGAGCAGAAATGGCCCGGTTGGCGCAGGTGAGCACAATCGGCAGTCGCATGCCAGCAATACAGTAGATCACCTCACTCATCAGCAAAAGCCCCTGCGAGGTGGTGGCTGTGTATGCTCGAGCCCCAGCTGCACTGGCGCCCAAGACCACCGAGGCTGCCGAAAACTCACTCTCCACGTTGACAAACTCTGCATCCAGTTGACCGGTCTCGACAATCAGAGCCAACTCTTCCACAATATGCGTCTGGGGAGTAATCGGGTAGGCCGAAATCACATTGGGTCGGCACATGGCCACAGTATGGGCAACTGCATGTGAACCTTCGATCTGTTTAAGCATCGTACTTCCTCTTTTCCATAATTTCCACAGCCCGCTCTAAGGCCGCTATGTTGCTTTCGCCGACTCTTCCCGGAAACTTTTCCATGATGGCCTCCTGCACCGCATTCACACTCACCAGTCCAGTAAGGGAGCAGAATGCCCCAATCATGATGGCATTGGGAATGGGTCTGCCAATGATCTCCAGGGCAATCTCGGTGGCCGGAATAGTCTCCACCCGAGCTGTAGTCTTCAGATTCAAATCCTCCGGACCGATTTCAGCATTCACCACAATCAACCCATCAGGCTTCAGACCTTCCAGAACCGGTACAGAGCCAATCAAGTGATGGTCTTGGACGATCAGGTAGTCCGGTGTTCTCACCTCTTCACGAGTCCTGATCTTTCTGTCGTCAATCCTCACGAACGCCTGCACAGGGGCACCCACTCGTTCAGCGCCAAACGAGGGAAACGCCTGGGCAAACTTGCCGTCCTTGAATGCAGCAATGGCCAACAGTTCGGCTGCGGCAACATTTCCCTGTCCGCCGCGACCGTGTATTCTGATTTCAATCATGCCTGCACCTTCGTCAATAGTTGCGCAAATCGACACCTCGTCCCCCGTATAGCGAGGGACTGCCCTTATCACTAGCCTGAAATGTCCATTTCCCGGCAACCAGCAACTCGCAAATGGATATAGAAGACTGACCGCAAGCGCAAGGGGAATGGCTGTGTTTTGCTTGGCAGGGTGTTCTGCAGAAACACGCATCCCGCGGGGAATCTCTCAGATTGAGAAACTACGCTCTACCTTTCCTGGAAAGCAGCCGGTCATCCTGGTTCAGTTCCCCTAGGAAAATCAGGCCCTGTTGTTGTAACCAATTGTGAAAAAGCAGTCAAGCACTCATTCTGCCATGTTGCCCTTTTCTCCTGGAAAAGAGATTTACTGTCAATCACTCGCCTACCTTCTTCCGTGAACTTCAAAGAAGTGGTATAAGAGATAGCACTATGATGTTTACCAAGTTAATTTACACCTGAAAGCCTTGGCTGGGTGAATAATAGCGATTGATCTCAATGGAAAAACATGGTTCAACTGAAAGCAGCTGCTTAGAGTGCTCCCATTCCGGATGGTTCCTGGGCTCCCATGTCTCTTTCTGCTTGATATCCAGGGAGTCCGGAGGAAGGTGAGGACAGGAGGAGACATGTTCGAAAATTATCCAAAAGAGGTTATCCTAAAAGAGGGCACACGATGCACCCTGAGGCCCATGATCAGAGACGACCAAGACGCCCTCTACAGGTTCTTCCTTTCATTGCCTGAAAAGGACAGGAAGTACCTGCGACATGATCCCACTGACCGAAGACTCATTGAAAAGTGGTGTCGAGAACTCGATTATGGCAGGGTATTTCCCATCCTGGCAGAGCATGAGGGAAAAATCGTCGCCAATGCCACCCTTCACCGGCAAACCTTTGGCTGGGGAAAGCATGTGGGCGAGATCAGGGTCACCATTGCAGCGGACTTCCAACAACAAGGTCTGGGTTCTCTGCTCCTGGAAGAACTTTCTGCGGTAGCCCGCAAGATGGAACTGGAAAAACTCTGCGCCCGCGTGGTAACTGCCCAACCTGAAGTCATCAAAGTATTTGAAAAAAATGGCTTTATCCAGGCAACCGTACTGAAGAACTTCATCAAAGACGTTCAGGAACATGATTACAAGGATATCGCTATTCTCAGCAAAGACTTGAAATAATCCAGAGGATCAAGAGCAGGCAAGGAGATATTATGCGAGAGGTGGTAATCGCCAGTGCTGTCCGCACCCCCATCGGCTCTTTTGGAGGTACCCTGAGAGATGTGCCAGCCGTCGACTTGGGAAGCATTGCCATAAAAGAGGTTCTTGCCAGAGCCAAAGTCCGTCCAGAAAAGGTTGACGAAGTAGTCATGGGAAATGTGCTGCAGGCTGGACTGGGACAAAATCCGGCCAGACAGTCAGCAATTCATGCCGGCTTGAGCCAGTACATCCCTGCAGTTACCGTAAACAAGGTGGGCGGCTCGGGCATGAAAGCTGTAACCATGGCAGCCCAGGCCATAAAGGCTGGCGATGCGGAAATTATAGTTGCCGGGGGCATGGAAAACATGAGCGAAGCCCCCTTTGTGCTGCCGCATTCCAGGTGGGGCCAGAGAATGGGCCACGACCAGCTTATAGACATTATGCTGCAGGATGCCCTGTGGTGTTCCTTTGGCCATCAACCGTTGGGGGTAACCGCCGAACATATTGCTGAAAAATTTGGCATCAGTAGGGAAGAACAGGATGCCTATGCCCTGGAGAGCCACCGAAAGGCGATTACAGCCATCAATGAGGGCCGCTTCAAGAAAGAAATTATTCCAGTAACAGTGCCCAGACTGAAGGCAGAGCCGATCATCTTCGACACGGATGAACATCCTAGAGACGATCTAACCATGGAGGAACTGGCAAAGTGTAGACCAGCTTTTAAAGAAGACGGCACTATCACTGCCATGAACTCGGCAGGAATTAACGACGGCGCAGCAGCCCTCCTGCTCATGAGCGCAGAAAAAGCCTTCACTATGGGCATCAAACCTCTGGCCAAAATAGTGGCCTATGACTATCAGGGGTGCGAACCCGAGTTGATGGGCACCGGGGCAATCTATGCTGCTCGAAGTGTTATCCACAAAGTGAGTGAAAAACTGGGCAAACCGGTTGACCTGGTGGAACTGGTGGAAGCCTTTGCTGTGCAGGCCATCGCCTGTCTCAGAGAGCTGCAGCTCGACCCGCAGATTGTCAACGTCAACGGCGGCACCATTGCCCTTGGCCACCCTGTGGGCTGCAGCGGAGCAAGAATCTTAACCAGCCTTCTTTACGAGATGGAGAGGCGAGACGCCAAGGTTGGCCTGGCTGCTCTCTGCATTGGCGGCGGCATGGGCATAGCCACTGTTCTGGAAAGGGAGTGGTATTTCTAGACTTCGAGATTGACTTTTCCATACCTTGGCGAAATGGAGGTCTACCGCAGATGATATTACATGACTACCCAAAAGTGGTGAATCTTCGAGACGGCACATCGATCACAATCAGACCCCTTCGCAAAGATGACGAAGAGGCTCTCTACGATTACTTCAATCGCTTGCCTCCAGAAGATCGCCTGCGTCTCAAGGACGATGTTACCGACCGCAAGGTAATCGAAAACTGGATCCTGGATCTAGACTATGACTCCGTGCTGCCGCTGCTGGCTCTCCACAACGACCGGATAATCGCCAACGCTACCCTCCACTTCAGCCCCATCGGCTGGACTAAACATCAGGCCGAGATTCGCATCACCAGCGACCCGGAGTACAGGAAAAAAGGGCTGGCAACTATTCTCATCGAAAACCTGATCGATATTGCCATCGATCTGGGCCTGGAACAGCTGACCGCTGAAATTGTCCCAGAACTGGACAAGGCTCGCGTCCTTTTCGAGAAATTGGGGTTCAGACAGGCTGGAGTGCTCAAAGGCTTCATCAAGGACATCCAGGGAAACTACGCAGACCTGGTTCTCATGGTCAGAGACATTCGCTGGTGAGAATTCTGGAGCTCAATCACCTTTACACTTGCTGCAAAACATCTATATACCCAGCGCGCCTCTTTTTTTATTTCCCTGGAGCGGCCACAAGATCAGTCTCCTTTCGGCTGGGGGGAGATCGATCCCATGAGCGGATATTGTCAGTACTGGTTTTTCTAGAGATCTGAGCCCTTCCTCTTGTAAAATGAAATGAAAATCCTAGTCATTGAAGACGACCCGGTAATTACTGAATTCTTGTCTACAGGTTTGACCTATGAAGGCTACGAGGTGGCAGCAAGCGCTACTGGGAAAGCGGCTCTGCATGAGTTGCGGCACAGGGCTTACGACCTGATAATACTGGATATTATGCTTCCAGACCTAGACGGCTTTGAGGTTTGTCGACACATACGCTCTCATGATTCAGAGCTGCCAATTCTCATGCTCACGGTCAAGAAGGAAGTATCCGACCGGGTGAAAGGTTTGGACAGTGGTGCAGACGATTACTTGACAAAACCTTTCAGTTTCGACGAACTTCTAGCCCGCATTCGGGCACTATTGCGCCGCAGCGGCAAGACCCTCAAGAACAGAAAATTGCAGGCTGAAGGCATTGTACTCGATGTGGAGTCGCGGGAAGTAAGCCAGTATGGCAGGAGAATCGACCTTACTCCAACAGAATTCCGTTTGCTGGAACTCTTCATGCGTCACCCGCACCGCGTCTTTACCAGGGAGACGCTTCTGAATCGAGTGCTCGGTTACGATTATGATGGGGGCACCAATGTCATTGACGTCCACATAAGCCACCTGCGCAGGAAATTAGGCGATCGGCCGCCACGCCTCATTCGAACCGTGTATGCCATGGGCTACGCCTTTTACCCGGAGAGCGGCAAGTGAGAGGCTGGGAAGAATTCTCTTTGCGAGCACGTCTTGTTCTGCTTTACGCTGTCCTGCTCATCTTTTCCGTGGTCCTGGTGGGCTGTTATTCTTACTGGAATATCTGGCAGTTGTTCATCAGCAACAAGAGCAGTCATTTGCGCGCCAGGGCAAAGCCTATTATAGAGCACTGGCTTCTTGACAAAGATCTGGCAAAGGAAGATCCCTCTCTCTTGCATCTCGATCCTCGGGATGCCCTTGTCTTGGCCCGGGATCTGACGTCTCGAGATGCCGTTGCCATTGTCCTGAATCGGCAAGGCGAAATAGTTGCCAACGGCAAACGGCTGCCTGAAGAACCAACGGCGCCGCCGCCTGCTGGGCAGTATTTGCGCCAGGCCCTCTCCGGAAAAAACGAAATTACCTACCGCAGTGAAGTAAATGGCAAACCTGTACTGGTCCTGCTGATCCCGCTTCGTCCATTGCCGGCAAGCCCCCAGATTTTCGGCGTCATCCAGATAAGCACTCTGCTCACAGATATCAACCAGATCCTCTTCCGTCATGGTGCCATGCTGATTGCTGTGGTAGCCGTTATCTTGATTTTGGGAATCGCCGTCGGCTTCTGGCTGATTGGCGTCAGCTTGAAAGACTTGCGCAGTCTGGTGACAATCTGCAATCAAATCAGGGAGGGGAATTTTACCCGGCGAGCGCACCCCAAGAATCGCCGGGACGAAATCGGCCAACTGGCGGCCTCGTTCAACCAAATGGTGGACCAACTCGAAGCCACTTTTGCGGCGCAGCGACGTTTTGTGGCCAATGCTGCTCATGAGCTGTTCACGCCGCTCACCGGCTTGCGCGGTTCTCTGGAAGTGCTGCTGCGGGGTGCCCAGGACGACGCCGCAGCCACTGCTCGCCTCTGCCGGGGCATGTTCAAGGAGGTCAACCGGTTGATCCGGCTCTGTGATCAACTCCTGGGGCTGTCCCGCCTGGCAAGCTCGGCCAACGTTCGCAAACAAAAAATCATTTTGGCCGACTTCCTTTATGATTTCAAACAGCAGGCGCAAGTCCTGGCTCCCAACCGCTCCCTGATCATACAGAATGGACCTTTCGCCGCCGTAAGCGCGGATCCTGACCTGCTGAATCAAATTCTTTTGAACCTTCTTACCAATGCTCTCCGCTACTCTCCGCCGGAGACGCCCGTAATTGTAGGTTGGCGACTACTGCCGGGGCAGGTTGAAATCCGACTTGCAGATCAGGGAATTGGCATGGATAAAGAAACCTTGTCCCACATTTTTGAACCGTTTTATCAGGGGAAATCTGCAGCAGTTTCAGGTGAAAAAGGCACAGGACTGGGACTGGCATTGGCAAAATCCATGGTTGCCGCCCACGGCGGCAACCTACGGGTGGCAAGCGAGCCCGGCAAAGGCACAACAGTTTATTTTACCCTTCCCCTCGAGTAACACAACCCCACCCCTGGCAGCGATCCTTCCTGAAAAATCTTAATCTTTTCTTAATATCTCCTTCCGGACTTCTTAACCTTTGTTCACTATTCTGAAATAAGCAGGCAAAAGGGGAGGGACGTATGCCGAAGTACTCGAGCAAAAAGACAGCCAAGTTTCTGGTCCCAGCCATAGCCCTGCTCTGTGACGGCTGTGCCCTGAACGGACCGCCACCTCCCGTATTTCCCGGCCTGTTCAACTCGAGTTTTGCCTGGCTGGTGATCGGACTCTTATTAATGATTGGCATTCTGGCCTGGAAAAAACTCAGTTATTCCAGACTGCCGCCAATAGATTATCTGACCGACGCTGTCAATGCCATCAATGAGCGGCTAACCATTCTGGAGCAGAAAATAGAGCAGGCAGAAAAGAGACAAGATGAACACAACAAATAGACCTACCGCAAGGTAAGGAGAACACCATGAAGAAAGTTTGCCTTGTTTTCGTCATCCTGTTGTCCGTTATTTTTTTTGCAGAGAACTCTTTGGCACAGACAATAGCTGGGCCACCATTGTTGCTGCAGCAAGTTCCCGCACCTCCTCCTGCACCGGGTGTTTCACCGGGTCAACCAGTCGCACCGCCGCCGCCGGGCCCGGGAATGGCGGTTGGCCAGACTATCCCCCCCAGCATCCTGCTGACCAATCTGACGAAAGCAGTCGCTGCTGTCAAGAGGCTCGGCAGTCGGCTCTCGCCGGGAAAAGTCTGGATCGGGCGCGGTCCTGGTGGAGAGATTGAAATAAAGGCCGGCCTGTTGTACCAGGGCATTGTCATTGCTGCCTTGCATTTTGATCCCCGCAACGGCAGGATGCTGCCCCTGGGCATCAGTCCCCATGCATATCAGATCGGCATCCAGCTGGCAGCCTTAAAGGCCCGCCTGGCAAACATGATCAAGAAGTTGAAAATCCTCAGTGCCGCGGAGTTTGTGGACCCTGAAGTGAGCTGGTCTTTTCCTGTTGCCTTGGGCAATACCATTGTTACCCATGTCAAAGTCTACTATGACGGCACGCACATCGTGCAAGATTATGCGGCAAGTCAGGAAATGATGTTCTATGGCCAATAAGGTTTATTCTGCGACTGTTTTCGCCCTGAAAAACTCTCTGCTGTCTGTAGTACTGCTCATAGCATCGTTGGGCCTGGCGGTGGCTTTTCGACAGCCTCTGGAGCGCTTACCATCTCTTGTAGACTGGAACACCATCATCACCCTGAGCGGCCTGTTGATGGTCACCACGGGGATCAAAGAGAGTGGTCTGTTTTACCTGCTGGCCTACCGTCTATGTCAAAGGATCGACAGAGAACGGTTTCTCGCCCTGCTGTTAGTTTTTCTTTCGGCAATACTCGCCATGTTTTTGACCAACGACATCGCTCTATTTATCATGGTTCCACTTACTCTGAGCCTGCAACAGATCACGGAAAACGATTACAGCAAGATCATCATTTTTGAAGCCATTGCCGTAAATGTCGGCTCATCACTGACGCCTATCGGCAATCCTCAAAACATCTTTCTCTGGCACCGCTGGGACGTTTCCTTCCTGCTTTTTGCTAAAGAAATGGCTCCGTTGGTTCTTATGATGTCACTCTGGCTGTCTGTCATGACCCTTCTGTGTTTTTCCCCGAGGGAAATAAGAGTTGCTAATCGCCATTATCCCACTGTAAATCGTGGTCTGTTTATCCTGTGTTCTCTTTTGTTAGTTGCATTTATTATTGCGGTTGAGCTGGACTACGAAAGATATTTTCTGGCAGTGGTCTTTGTTGTTCTGTTGCTGTCCCACAGAAACGTCATCCTGAAAACCGATTGGGGACTCATTTTTCTGTTCATTTTAATCTTCATCGATTTGAATCTGATCTGCCGCTTTCAGGCAGTACATGATCTGCTTTCCAGGTTGAATTTTAATCATATTCCTACTCTGTTTCTCTCCGGAGCTTTTTTTTCGCAAGTAATCAGCAATGTGCCAGCAACTATTTTGCTGGCCAATTATTCAACTAATTTCAAGATAATCGCCTATGCTGTCAACATTGGTGGCAATGGTTTATTGATCAGTTCCCTGGCCAACTTGATCGCTTTGCGGTTTTCTCAGAAGCGCTCCAACTATCTAGTTTTTCATGCTTATTCCCTGTCCTTTTTCATGATCTCCCTGATTTCATCTTATTATTTATTTACCTAGATCACCCGGTTGTTCTTCACGGAACTGCGTCAAGCACTGGAGAATCTACTCTCCCTCCATGCCTAACTGGCAACTGGAGGCAGCAGGTCTGCGTTAGTACCTGAAAATCCTCCAAAATCCATCTCCTACTCCCATGGAAAATATGAACTCCGGGGACAGCACCAGCATATATTTTTATTGGTGCTTCCGATGGCAGCACAGATATATATCGAGATTTTATATTTGACACATCGACTTTTTCCATATTATAGACAGCTGACATAATCATCCCTGCAACGAGGTCACCTGTGATATACGATTTTGGCTTTACCTGAAGGCTGTCAGCCATCTAACCGGGCTTGTTAGAGGAAGCCTTGTGGCAAAATCGTAGCCAAGCCGGCACTGTTTTTTTCAGCATCAAACAAGCAATTCTAGTCGATTTCGGCACCATTCCAGTCAAACTCTAACCAGAAAAGCATGTCTGTTGAGTCCAGTAGCAGGCAATGGTTGACTTCTCTAGAGGCAGCCAGTTTCCTGGCAAGGAGGAATGTTCAATGAAAACCCGTGCCATTGTCGCCGCACTAATAGCCTATTTTACCTTCGGCATCTGCTCAACTGCTTTTTGCAAGAGTCATTCAGGAGTTGTCACCATAGAAGTCGATCTCTTAGCCCAGGCTCAGGGGCAGATTGCCCGCCTGTGGATCCCTTACCCTGTTTCTGACCGAGAGCAGCTCATCAGTGACATTCGTACATCTGGCAATTATTCTGCAATGGCAGTTTATACGGACCGGACTTATGGTACGGCCATTCTTTATGCGGAATTGCCGCGCCATGCCAGGAGCCGAAAGTTGAAGTTTTCCTTTGCGGTTGAACGTCAAGAGGTTCGCTGTGACGATCTTCCCCTACAGGAAAGCAACTGGAACCCTGGCGATTACGCCCTGTTCCTCAAACCAACCACCCTTGGCCCAATCGACGGTGAAGTGAAAAAACTGTCCGACAGCATCACCAGAGGAAAAAAGACATTAGTGGAAAAAGCTAAAGCAATCTATGACTGGACCTGTGAGAATATGTATCGGGATCCGAAAGTCGTGGGATGCGGCAAAGGTGACGTGTGCCAGCTCCTGAAGACCCGAGGAGGAAAATGCACGGATATCTCCTCTGTGTTTATTGCCCTGGCCCGCGCTGCCGGTGTGCCCTGTCGGGAGGTCTTCGGCATCCGCCTGGGGCAAAAGACCAGCGAAAACATCACTGCCTGGCAACACTGCTGGGCTGAATTCTTTCTACCAGGCTATGGCTGGGTCCCGGTCGATCCTGCAGATGTGCGCAAGGCAATGCTTCGCGAGAAACTGGCTCTCCAGGACGCGAAAACCAAAGAATACCGGGATTACTTCTGGGGCGGCATCGACGCCTACCGTGTGGTTATTTCTCGGGGCCGCGATATTACACTCAATCCTCCACAGGAAGGTGCACCACTCAACACCTTTGCCTATCCTTATGCGGAAGTGGGGGGGAATCCACTAGATTTCTATGATCCGGCATCGTTCATCTACAGCATCACCTATCGCCAAAAATGATAACTCGGGCAGTCTGGTGGGCGTGGTCGACCAGTACTTACCCTAGAGCTTCCAAGAAAATTCTATAGATCATGGAAAGCTGGCTTTGTTGTTCTCCACAGGGAAAATGAGCATATCCAATTGGTTGTATAAGTTATGTCGCTGGGTTCTTGCCGGAGTCTTCATATATGCTGGCTTTAGCAAGCTTGTGGAACCTGGGGCCTTTGCTGCCCTGCTCGAGGCTTATGGCGTCGTTCCTGCAAGTCTGCTCCTGCCTGTAGCCATTTTCCTGCCAGCCCTGGAAGTGGCTGCCGGCCTCGGCTTGGTGTTCGACATTGAAGGTAGCCTTGCCTTGATTGCTGGTCTCCTCGGGCTTTTTGTCAGCATGCTGATCTATGCCATCTGGATAGGACTGGATGTGGACTGCGGCTGCTTTGGTTCGGAAGAGCTTACAGCCGCAGCACTTCACAGTCTCCGCCCAGCCCTTTACCGTGATTTGTTCATGCTTGCCGACGTCGTTTTTCTCTATGTATGGCGCCGCTGTACCGCCACCAGGCCCGTAGAGGCAAGACAGCTGGTAGATAAATTATTGAACAAGAGGAGGACTAAAGATGCCTACGTCTAAATCAGTGCTGATATCGATGGTCATTATCATTCTGGCAGCTGCACTGGCAAATCCGGCCATGGCTTTTTGGGGCAACAAATTCGAGAAAGAGGTGGAAAAGGAAGCCCTGGCAGTAAAACTCGTCCGGGAGGTGCAGCGAGGGGGCTACCATGTGGTCACCACCGAAGAACTCAAGGTATGGCTCGACTCTGGCAGGGATATGGTGATAGTGGATGCCATGCCGTACGATGCCAGCTACAAGAAGCAACATATACCCGGAGCAGTGCAATTCCTCTTCCCCATCCCAGAGATGAAGGAATGGGACAGCGAAAAAACAGGCGGCAAGACACCGGAAGATTTTATGAAACTACTTGGCAACGACAAAAACAAGGTTATCATTATTTATTGCGGCTTTGTCAAATGCACCCGCAGCCACAACGGGGCAGCCTGGGCCGTAAAGCTCGGTTACAAGAATGTCTATCGATATCCGGGTGGCATTTTTGCCTGGAAGGGAGCAAAATATCCCACAGAAAAGGCAGAGTAAGAGATGTCTGGTCAGGCAATTTTGGCTAGCACTGTAGACAGAGCACCCGAACCCGAGAGACAGACCTGAAAACTCTGTCGATAATGATTTGCGCCAATTGTCTCGGAGACTGGATTTGGTAACAGAAAGCAGTTGTCATGAATGTGGGACACACGGTCACGACATGGACGCTGGAGACAAGGGACTTGTTTCACAGGAAGTCAAGTAGTTTGTCGGAAGGATAATCATTTGATGGTAATGAAACTTGTTTTTGTCTGTCCGACCCATAAAAAAGTATTCAGAAGTGCAGATTTCACTATCCTGGACAACAAGGGTATCATCACAGGTCCCGCAGGTGAAAAGACTCTAGATGCCAAGGTAGTGCTCAACAGCCCTTGTCCGTTTTGCAGTGAAAAACATACCTACCGTGCAACTGAGTTATCCTGTCCATTTGACCGTTCAGAAGATTTGGAAATCCGCAGAGGGAGAACGCCCATGGGGCAAAGCAAGAAAATCCGTTTGACTGCAACAGTAGCCGGCTCTGGCTGAGCCTCCAAACTGCCTCCAGGGGACCTGGATAGAGCGCTGTGTGGCATGGTCTTTCCAACCGACAACAATGTAATCATAGGCCTGGATCGTGCGGACGACGCCGGCGTTTACCAAATTTCTGCAGACCTGGCATTGATCCAAACCGTTGATTTTTTCACACCCGTGGTGGACGACCCTTACTGGTTCGGCCAAATTGCTGCCGCCAATGCCCTGAGCGATGTCTATGCCATGGGCGGCACGCCAAAGACAGCCATGAACCTGGTAGCATTTCCGCTTGGGGAAATGGATCTCACAATTCTGCGGCAAATCATCCAGGGCGGCATCGACAAACTCCGGGAGGCCGAGGTTGTTCTCATTGGCGGACACAGCGTCGATGACAAAGAGCTCAAGTACGGTCTGTCTGTCACCGGCGTCATACATCCGAACCGGGTAATTGCCAAAACAACCCTGCAGCCTGGAGACCGGCTGATTTTGACCAAGCCGCTGGGCTTCGGCATCATCAACACTGCCATCAAGGCGGCTATGGCTTCTGCAGAACTTACTGCCGAAGTGACCCGGTTGATGGCCACCCTGAACCGAGACGCCGCCAGGACCATGGCGGACTTTAAAGTGAGCGCCTGCACAGACGTGACCGGCTTCGGGCTGCTGGGACACCTGGCTGAAATGGTGTGCGGCTCGCGCACAAGTGTGCGGCTCCATTCAGCCCAGGTGCCGGTCATGGCCGAAGCTCTGGAATACGCAGCCATGGGACTCATTCCGGCCGGAGCTTACAAGAACAGAGAGTTCCGGGAACAGATGATCACCTTTGCTGAGACCGTACCCCGCCCTCTTCAAGACGTGCTGTTCGACCCGCAAACATCAGGTGGACTGCTGATCAGCCTCAGCAGGGATCAGGCTGACAGTCTGCTTTCGGCCCTTAAAGATGCTGGCATTACCGATGCTGCTTATATTGGCGAAATAACAGACAATCCGGAAGAGAAGATATGGGTAGTCTAGAGCTGTCTTTCAACAAACGGTGATGAATTGGTAATCTGGGAGAGATAAGAAATGAAAGAGATCGATGCCCGGGGTCTGGCCTGTCCAGCGCCGGTACTGCAGACCAAGGCCGTCCTCCAGGAAGACAAACCCGACAGTGTGCGAGTGATTGTGGACAACCCGGCTTCCCAGCAAAACGTACAGCGTTTTCTGGAGTCGCAGGGATTCTCGACGAGCCTTACACAGGATGGCGAAGATTATCTGGTTGTGGCCACCGGCACCACAGCACCTCCAGAAGAACCGCAGCCATCAACAGACAAACAAGCAGAGGGCAAAAAGATCATGGTCCTGTGCGCCACTGACCGCATCGGCTTCGGAGACGACCAGCTGGGACTCAAGCTGATGGTCAATTTCCTGCGCACACTCAAAGAGATGGGAAGCGAGCTGTGGCGCCTGGTCTTTGTCAACAACGGGGTCAAGCTGACCATTGCCGGCTCGGAAGTGCTCGAGGATTTGCAAGCTTACGAAAATGAAGGCCTCAAGATCATGGTGTGCGGCACCTGTCTGACCCATTTCGACATCCTGGACAAGAAGCAGGTGGGCGAGACTACCAACATGCTGGACATCGTCACCGCCATGCAGTTGGCAGATAAAGTGATCAGCATTTGATATGCTGCAAGAAAATTGGGTTTGTTGAGCCGAATAAGCGATGCCGCCCATGACGCCCCTGCTTGCCTCGAATCATTCGTTCAGCCTGCGACCCCCAAGCATGTTTATTGTTTCCCTGTCCAAAGCCATGGTTCAGTCGCTGCCTTGTGTCAGCAGCCGCTGAAGGGGTTCGACGATCCCAGGAAGATCGTTGTGGATTGTATCCCATAGAATGTCTTCGCTCACACCGAAATACTCGTGCACCACGAAATTGTGCATCGCTCGCATATCAATCCAAGGTATGTCTGGATTCTGCCTGCAAATGTGTTCCGGCATATGCGCCGAGGCCTCACCAATAATTGTAAGACGACGCACAACGGCATCGATGGTGCGTTGATCACGAACGAAATCCTCGAAGGTCATACCCGAGACATAGTCGGTAACGACTTCGACGGCATCCAGAATATCCTTGATCCGAAACTTCCAATCTCTAGAAGGCATGAACGGCTTCCTCCAAGATGTCTTTCTTCAGAGCCTTGTGCAGTGCATTCGGCGTCGCCAGATCCACCGGCCTCCCGAGTATTTCTTCTAGAGAACGTTGCAAGCGGGCCAAGGTAAACAACCCGACCCGTGCACCGGATTCGAATTCCACGAGTATATCGATATCACTGTCCTGTCCTGCTTCTCCTCGAACAACTGAACCGAAAACGGCCAGCGACCGTACATGAAACTGTTCCAAAAGTTCACGATTCTCCCGAATAGTATTGAGTACAGCTGCCTTATCCACGCCAATTCCCCTTTCACGCCACGGGTAATCTTGACTTGTCATCCGCCATTTGAGCAAACCCTCACCCTCTCGGGCAACACCGCCAATCAGAATCACGGCCTCTTCCTGTCCACATCTCACAAGGCTCGACTCGGCCAGATCCTAGCGCATCTACTTAATCTATATGAAATTTTCAGTGATTTTCAAGTGTTTTCCCGGGTTAGATCTGATCGGGCTGGGTGAGGTCTCATCGTCCAGCGCCCGTATTCAGGCAGTTTCTCCTTGTCTTAGAAGGTCTTTTCAATGCCATAAAGTTTGGCGGAAACGTTGCCTCTTTAGGTGATATTCGGCGCCAGCACACGCCTGATAAAAAAAGATATAGATTTTTGTCTGGCTCCTCAATTGCAACCCACTTCATAAGCCTTCTCTCTCCGGCTGTCAAGCCGTAAGCCTTCGTAATTCATCGATTTATCAAAGAGCAGGCCGTTCCCGGCGGGGCGGAAACGGCATTAAGATACATTTCCTCGTACCGGTGATTCATCCTGGGCTGAACGTCGTAAGTTGTGTCGCAAACATGCTCTTTTTTCAGCCTGTCCACTAGCCGGTTAGTCACTGACAATCAGATGAAGGTCCATCTCAAAGGTTTCTGCCAAGTAAGCC
>JAFDGZ010000040.1 GCA_019309045.1 Deltaproteobacteria bacterium
GCGTCTTTATCTCTTTGAACATCAAAGAACCAGAAGTGGACAGGAGAAACACAGCCTTTACATCATCGAGTTGCAAAATATTCTGAAAAAGCTTCTTCATAGGCTCATCTAAAAGCGAGAGCGGCTCGTGTCAACCAGTGAACGCAAATAGAGCTAAACCACTCCTTCGCATGACACCATTCCCGGCAGGTGATGGATGCCTCTGCTTCCATCAGAACGAGGATAGCAGTGCACCGGCACTGGGAGAGTATTTCTCACGGATCTTCGACGCTTCATGCGCCAGCGGCTCTAGTATTTGAGAATCAGAGGCAATCTCGACCAGACACTCCGATAGAGCACGGCCAAATTCTTCAGCACTGGCATCGCTGTCAAAGACTATTTCTCCGTTGGAGTAGTTGAACTCATCTGCGAATGGATCGAGAAAGGGATACTGGTCTGCTTTCTCAATGCATTTCTTTCGGAGCAGCTGCCCGAAGGGTTCGCTGTTTTTTCGTCTGGTGGCGAGCATTTTTTCAGCTTCTCGCAATAGTTCAGCAAACATCATGGTAAGTTCAGGAAGGTCCGGACCAGTGAGTTGTGAAGGAGTCTCTACATCAACCTCACTGATTGTTTCGTTCTGCAAGGAAATGGCCTTGACCGTAAAAGTGGCACGATGGTTCTGCGTTTCCTGGCGCAGGGTGTCCACTATGGTATCTACAGAATCACTGTCACACCAGGGGCAGGTAAAGCCGACGATCTTGCCTTCATAGAAATAGAGCATGGCTGTCTTTTTTTCAGATTCGAAATATATTTCAATAATGTTCGAAGTTTGCTCAGCGGTAATTTTGTTGATCAGTTTATCTATGTCGGTCAAGTCTGTGCTGAGATTTTCAAAAACTACATGTGCTTTGGTAATGTTTGCCCAGAAGAATATCATGTCTTCAGGTATGCTGTAGATATCTATGAAGTAGTCATCCTCAGCGGTAATCTGCATGATTCTCTCAATGGCAGCTGTTCCCCGTATTTCGCTGCCGCTGTCGCGAAAATAGGCGTTTATCAGAGAGTTCATGCCAAAAAAGACAGCAGCTTCACTCTTGCCATTCTTGAAATGAATTCTGCCTGCTTCACCACTGCCCTTGTAGTAGTCGAGCAGCCGGGGCACGTGAATGTAGCTGGTGTGAAGATCTCTGACTATTGGAGTGTCATCTGGAAATACCATTTTATTCTTCCTCCAACGAAACAAGTATTTGATCGACCAGGTCATCCTTTGCCACCCATGAGTCCACAGTGACAGCTACCGGTTCAGAGCCTGGCAACAGGATCAGATCATTGCCGGGTTGATTATCTGCAAATAGACATACCTTGAGTCTGCCGATTCCCAGAGTGCTCCCGAGGTCATCGCCCAATTTGGTAAGGTAAATCCAGGAGGGGTCCTGCTGAATAGTTCTCACGCCCTTGTGCTTGCCTATCTGTTGTATGAGCCAATCCTGTGAATTTTTCGTGTCAGCCGCGCCGGCTTTCTCCTCGAAATCAATATGCTCCAGGCCGACTTCATCAGGCAAATCAGCCAGGGATATTGGGGCAGGATCAGGGCTGTCGGCAACTTTGGCTCTATTCGTGCCAGTCTCCCCTGCCACGTTGGATTCATCCCGGAGTCTCATTGCCTCCAGCAACAGAGCGCTCATGGACGCCTGTACTTGTCTCTCTTCACAAGGGCAGGAGTTTATGATAGCGATATCCACTTTGTCCCAGAGAAGAGAATGCCATTTTTATCTGAGCCAATCTCCGAGACTTTCACCGTACAGGTCTTGTTTTCCATTTCAATCAACTGGGGGAATATGAAGGGGGAAACCCCGTGCAGCACACCGCCGTCTGCTTCTTTGGTGAGAGTTGCCAGTATCTGTTCGCACAAACGGTCAGCATCCAAAGGCTTGCGCAAAAATGCCTTGCAGAAATTGGCTCGCTCGTCCTCGAAAGCGGTGGCTGCAGGCCCATCCTCTGAACTGAGGATGAGGGATATGTGGGGATAATTGATGCTGATGTATTCGGCCAGAGACAGAGAATCGCTGGCCAGGATCTCGTGATCGACAACAGCCAAGGCAACAGAGTTCTGCTTCAAGACTTCCATGGCCTCATAGCCGTCAGAGGCAGTGACGACCGCAAAAGATTCCCTGTGTTTCCCCAGTCCTCTGCTGACGGCCTCGAGAACTTTGCTGTCCCTATCGGCAAATAGGACCTTAGGAGGCAATTTAATATTCTCCAGTGATTCCAGTGCAGGGAAAAGCTGCCCCTGTCATCCACCAGTACTGCTGCTACATACTGCTGCTGCGGACGGTTGCCTTCCGGCGACGCAGTCTTTCCAGAGAGAGTCGCAAGCTATCCTGCATTCGCGATATGGCATCGGCAAGTTGACCAATTTCATCTCTTGACTTGGGAGTAATCTGCACATTCAAATCACCCAGACTCATGTGTTCAGCAGCATCTGTCAGCTCCTTTATCGGTTTTACAATGGAGCGGGCTGCCAACCAGGCGATCAAGGCCACTAGAATGGGAGTGATGGCAAAGACGAGAAAGGCGAGAAAACGCATCCTGCGAATGATGCTGAAGGCTTCATCGGCATCCTGTTGTACTGCCAGAGCCCAGCCATACTTGGTGCCGTTTACGAAGCCGACCGTAGGCACGCCTTTTTCACTGACAAATCGGATAAGGCCGGGCACCTTGTGATGGAACGCCTGTATCAGAGGATGCTGGCTCAGATTTTTCTGCTTGAGGTAGTACTCCTTGCGGAAATGAGCCACAACCTTTCCTTTGTCGTCTACCAGAAAGGCTACTCCAGTTTTGCCATCACGCCAGGTGGCAATTCGGCTGGAGATGGCATCCACCCTCATAGCGTTGGCCATAACACCCACAACAGTGTTACCTCTCTTGATGGGTACAGCCAGCACCAGGGCGGGCTTTTTCGAAGTCTTGCCAATCAAGGTTTGCCAGGCGAGCTTCTTGCCGCGCATGATGTCCTGGTAGTACTGGCGGTCTGAGTAGTCCTTCAAGGGCTTGCCGTCATTTCTCGCTGTATTCATTCCCGTGGTATCAACAGTGAAAACCAGGTACATGTAAGGGTAGGCGTGCTGAATTGCCTTCAGTATCGGTTCCTGTTGCTCTTTATCCATGGAGATGATAGCGGGCATCTGCGCTGCCGCTTGCAGGACGCGCACATTCTTGTCAATCCATTCGTCCACCTGGTCTCCGAGTCCCTTGGCTATCTGAGCCATGAGTCTTTCCTTTTCCGTTTGCAGCTGTGCATCGGTCTGACGGAAAAGAACGGCCCAGAAGGTCACAAAGGGAATGAGGCTCACGAGCAGCATCAGGGTTACTACTTTGAAACTCAAACCCACCCGGCCGCGTTTTTGTTTTGGCACAAAAATGCTCTGTGTACCCAGACCCTGATCAGAAGGTTCCGTCTGGGAAGAACCTGGATCATCAGTGCCGGCCAAAGAGGCAACCGAGCTTTTCTGAAACTGCTCCTTGGCACCAGAGCCTGAGAAATCCCCTTGCTCACTACTGCTCTGGCTGGGTGCGGCAGAGTCTGCTGCAGAGTCTGGAACGGTCTGGGGACTTTGCTGCCGCACGACCACAATCACCTCGCCGCAGGCCTTGCACTTGAATCTCGCTCTCTGGCCGGCAGGGATCTTGCTCTCATCGATCCGGTACTTCTTGCCGCATTCGTCGCATTGTACTTGCATCATTGTTCCTGCTCCTTATGTTGAAATCTTCTTGATCATTGCTTTCTGGAATTCGATTCTTTTGTCTTCCCGGGGAATCTGTCGGGCCAGATAATTAATCAGTTCTGGAGCGAGGTGTTTCGAAATCCTTGACTGAGAGACTCCTATTTCGTCGATGCCCTCTTCGATCAGCAGGTCGGCCATGGGGCCGACCGCAACAGTGAGGGCGTCTTTCAATGAGTGAATGAATTCCTCCTTGAGAACCTCACCGTCTTTTTCCACGTGCTCTACCAGACCAGTGTTGGCGAGTTTGATCAGGTTTTCCCGTAGAGTAGGCAAATTCATGCCCACTTCTTTGGCGACTTGAGAGATGGGTTTATTCTCGTCGATGGCAAGAAGGAGCCGCATCATTTGAGGATCTAGAGAGACATTGCCCATATCGTCCCGGATAACCTTCCGGAAAAAAAGGCCGGGCAACTCGCGAGAGGAAAACTCCATTCTCCTATTCTCCTTCCCAATTCACTTGCTGCTGTCAATAGAAGAGGGTCCTGCTTTTTTTGCAGCCTGGCAGAATCGAACTACTCGCACATTGTGCTTGCAGGCGCCGGAATCCCTTGCCAACCACCTGATTATTTGCACTTTCTCACTGCTGAAAAGCACAAATCATGCCAGTCCAAAAAGATGATACAGCCACACAGTTGACTCTGCTCGATCGCGCCAGAATTCCCGCCAGCAAAGGCTGAGCCCGCCCATTGTTCACTATCATCCTGATCTGCTGTAGAGTCCGGCGTAGAGCAGGCCAAAGTGATTCAAAACCATCATGAAATCTGGCAATCTGGTTACTTTGAGGGCTCATGCTGGACAGTTCAGCAAAAGGGATGGCTGGCAAGAATAAGCGGGCAGCAATTATTCCAGTCAGACTAGCTGCACACTGCTCACTCGAAAGTCGGCTGGCTTGGCAGCAGGGGTTCCAGTGGACAGTTGCCACAGAGAGGCTGCGGCCGGCAGCGGTGTTTGCCAAGCCTGACCAGTAGGGCGTGATACTCGTTGAACAGTTTGGCGTCAGGAAGCAGGTGGTCCATGAACAGAGCTTGCAGCTCTCCGTAGCCTGCTGCAGCACTGCACAGACCGTGGCGATGTAATATTCTTCGAGTATATGAATCCACCACAAAGACAGGTCTGTTGAAGCCATAGAGAAGAATACTGTCTGCAGTCTCAGGCCCTATACCGTTGATGCTGAGCAGTTCTCGGCGGAGCTCCGAGGTGGAAACCTGGCTCATGGCTGCCAGGTCGCCATTGTACTTCTCTACCAGGTAGGTGATCAGGTTTTTCAATCTGTGAGCTTTGACGTTGAAGTAGCCTGCAGCACAAATGTACTCGGCGAGTTTCGCCCTCGGAAGGTGGTAGAGTTTATCGAGCGAAACAAGCCCTTCTTTGTGCAATCTGGCAATTGCCTTTGCAGCGCCCTGCCAGCTAGTGTTCTGAGTGAGTATAGCACCGATCATCATTTCCAGGCGGCTGGACGCCGGCCACCAGTTTTGCGGCCCGTAGGCCTCCCAGAGATGACGGTAGATTGTCTGAAGGAGCTCTCCAGGATCATCTGGTTGAAAAGAAGGCCGTTTGCTTCTCAGCATCTTCGAAGTGGATTTCATGGTTTCGGGTGTCTTCATAGTTATCAATGCCCTCGCTGGAGAGTGTCCGCGGAGTGAGATCCACATCAGGCATGGATCTTAACATATTTGCCCAGGATGTCTTACGAAAACACACTCAGGGCTGATTGACATTATGGCCTTCAAAATAGTAAATACGGCAGCCTTTTTTGAGTTGGTGGTTTCGCAACACCCGCCCAGCAGACAGGAGTCGAGTTAGGCTGCAGAGTCAAAGGAGCTGTCGACCAATGGAATGTGGCCATTGACCCCGGTCTGGACTGCGCAAATCTATGGTTGCTGCTGTTGCAGATGTCCATGTTGTTGGCACGGTTCCTGCTTTGAAACAGGAGAGATCATCACATAATGTGGGACTGAGCAGCGAAGAGCAGCACATAAACAGACGAGCTCCAACAGCACTGTAAATCAACAAGATGAACTCGGCAGAATCGGTAGAAAATATGGGGAGGAGAAAAATGAAATTAGCCAGCAGGCTAATCTGCTTCAGAAAAGTGTTGCTGGTTTTGATGGTATTCTGGTTTTGTAGCAGCTGCACCCAGGTAAAGGAGTTGGCGCCATTCATGTCTGCCAGGGAGGACTCTGGAAAGAATATCTCCCAGGAAGAGACCTCTGCCGCGGTTGCCCGCGAACCCGAACCCCAGAAACCGGTTGAAGAGGCAAAAGAGTTTATCCATACAGTTCGCTGGCCAGGCGAGAGCCTGTCGCTGATAGCCAAATGGTACACTGGTGATGGTGCTAACTGGCGGGTTCTGGCCAAAGTCAACTCGAGACTGAATCCCAATCTGATCAGAATAGGCGACAAGATCTATATTCCGGACGATCTTCTGAAGACAAAAGAGTCCTTGCCGCGAGACTTTTTGGGCCGCAATCGTTCGAAGCGGAGACAGAGGAGTACTTCAACAGGGAGCATTCCAGAACCTGCCGCCGGAAAAACTGCAGCCACAGCACAGGGTGTACCAGGCAGCAGTCGGACTTCAGTCCAGGCAGGAGTAGTATCTTTTTCACCTCCGTGAAGACTTTTTTCGAAAATTTGGTATAAATAATGCATGTGTAAAATTACCGAAGTAACCTCTCCCTCTCTTCATCTCTTCACCTCCTTTTCGGGCCCCCCACCGCTAACAGGGTGGGGGGTTTTTTATTGCCACAAGGCTGACTTTTGCCGGGCCGGCCCACCTGCAGGAATTGGTGGACCCGTTAGACAGAATGTAGCTCATCCTCGACAATAATTGTCACATGGAGATCTTGGCGAGTCAAAAACAAGACGACTGACCATTTTTCTCTTGCCACATGTGGTTGCTTTCCTGTAATTTTGGGTCTGTCCAATTGCCATCTGACGGCCATCTTTTGAAGGGAGAGAATTCTCATGAGACTTAATGAAATGAGACTGGTTGCTTGCCTTTGTTGCCTGTTGATTGCTGGTAGCGGCTGTGCCGTGCTGTTGGCCGGTGCAGCGGGGGCTGGCCTCGGCGTTGGCGCCTACAGTTATATCGAAGGTAACCTCAAAAGAGATTATGCCGGGCCCTTCCCCAGGGTGTGGAACGCAACCGAACAGGCCCTGGAGCAGTTGGAGATTCCTGCCACCGTAGAAAATAAGGATGCCTTTGGAGGATTGGTTAAGGGCATTATGCACGACGGGACCAAGGTGACCATCAAATTGAAGAAGAAGTCTGAAAGTCTTACCGAGGTCGCCGTCAGAGTTGGTCTGTTTGGAGATAGAGAAAAATCCTATCGAATTCAGGAAACTATCACAGAGTTATTCAGAAGACCACCAAAATAGAAAGTACGCTGTTTTCGAGAACCTGTGTGGACGGAGCTGCCAGCTCCGTTTTTTTAGCTCCTGCACTCGGCGCGAATAGCTCTCTTGCATGCCTTTTGACAAGAAAAGCCAGGACACCACATTCCAGCAGCAAAGGTAAACTGGCAGCTTGCCTACTCTAAACACTGTTCCCCCCATGATATCTAGTCGTTGTATCCAACAAATTAGCCAATAGTGGAAAATAATTTCCCAAAAATGTGAGTTTTATTTCCTATAGATGGAGGAAAAAGCTGCTGACAGTAAGCATAACCTATTAATATTAAAACAAATTGATAGATAGTGTGTAGTTGGCACATTCCTTTCAATTCAGTTAAGTGAAATTTGAGTGAAATTGGCTAAGGACTGCAGCATAATCAGCCCGGTTGTATTTTCTGCTGCTTGCTCTAACAACACAAGGAACAGGCTGGGGGAAAGAAAGTACTTGGACACAAAGCATTCTAATGGCTGCCAGAAGCCGCAATCGTTTCGAGAAGTCACCGAGATAAAACAATGATAAGGCAGATATTTTCATTTCTGATTCTTTCAGGCACGGTAATTTTCTTCATACTGGGGCCATTGAGTTACAAATTTACAGGGAGTTTCCTCTTTCTGTTTTACTAGGAGGCAAACAGCTGGATTGCTGCATACCTGGCAATCTCTTATTAGTCAATCATGAAACGAAATTTACGCAACATATTTATACTGCTCACCCTGTTTTCCCTCTGTTCAGGTATAGTGCTGTTCGTTCTCAATGTGAGTGAGAAACCCTTACATAGCAGCAGCATCAGGGTGCAGGAATATCCAGTGATAGTGGTGATGACCGACAACAAGGGGTGTCGCACTCGGGTGGAGATGCGCAGCTTTCTCGCAGAAGCACCAGCGGCAGAGATCCCTTCCAGATGATTAGAGACTCAACACCATCTATGGTGTCTATATAAAGCGCGATGGGTAGAAGCTCTTTCCTCCTTGTCTGACTCTACCCGGTTCCCCACCGACCCCCGGCCCAGGTCGGTGGGGGTTTTTTTTGGGACTTGCTGTGAGACCTGCTGGCTCAAGCAGATAAAGTAACCTTTTTGCAATCTCTTT
Organism: Deltaproteobacteria bacterium; assembly: GCA_019309045.1. Taxonomy (NCBI): domain Bacteria; kingdom Pseudomonadati; phylum Myxococcota; class Myxococcia; species Deltaproteobacteria bacterium. The sequence goes on from JAFDGZ010000040.1 coordinate 8,247, forward strand.
CGGACTCTTGTAGGATGATTGAGATTTCTGCTAATTGAGCTATTGAAAAAAAATTCTAGCATTGTTTGGGGAGAGATCTAGTGAGGCCTGGCACAGCGAGTTATAATGCCCTGCACCGCATCAGACGACGAAGCGTCCGGGTTCCTGTGTCTCAGGAAGTGTCCTGCGAATGCGCACATGGCGAACTGCGAAAGGGGAAGGCCATCAATCTCGGCAGCGGCGGTGTCTGCACTTTGCTGGCGGCTAGTGAACATTTTGATGTCAATGCCAGAATCCAGATTGAGTTTCTGCTGCCGCATACACTCAATTCTGTTCGCACAGGGGCGAGAATAGCGTGGCGTTCGCTCATTTCAGAGGGGCAGGGCAGGGCACAAGATTCTCAGGCAACCGGGGTTGAATTTAGAGATCTCCCGGTTGATTATCAAAGTCTGCTTCATGAATATGTGTTAACCCGCTTCATCTCTACTGAGAGTTTGCTCAAAGGGCGGGGCATTGTAGAAGTCATGAATCACATCAGAAATCTTCGCCCTTCAGAAAGACTGCGCTATTATCACCTTCTCATCAGAAGAACCACCTTTCTCGCTTGCCGTTGAGATGATCATTTCATGAATTATTTTCAGGATGCTGGCATGGAAGGAGGCCCGCGCTGCGGTGGTAGACCTGTTCATGTAGGCCGGTATCTGCACTGGCCGATGGTCAGTATATGAATCTGGGCGGGTACGGAGGGAGCCATCCTACAGGTCTCAAAGCGTTTTTTTGGGCCTGTTGCATATCAGTGCACTGACACAACAGACATTTTGAAGTGCTAGAACTCGAATACCTCTGAAAAAATCTTGGCCTCTGTTTTTCTTACGGAAAATGCGCCAATATCATACAGGAAAGCGATGTAGTCTTCTAAGCTTAAAGGTTCAGTAGAGGAGTATTGTTTGAGGGCCAACACGTCTTCTGGAGACACTGAGAGATCTGACTCCAGGTTAAGTTGGCTGGTCTTTCGACTCTTTTTTCTGCAACTCATAAAACCATTCCAGCTGACCGTATCTTGCAAAATATCCTTTGATCTCTTCGAGATCGATATGGGGCAGAGAAACGAGGTGCTTTATGTCGGCCATTTCTTTGAAAATTCTATCCGGGTCATTCTTCATGGCAAAGACCTTGAGGGCCACCAGGTGCTCGGGACTGACCACTGGCACACGCATCACATCCAGCACAAGAAGTTCTCTTGAGTGCTGCAAAATTCTCTCTGCCGTCTCACCTCTCACATAGACGAAATCAATTCTCCCCAGTTTTGGTATGGCATGCACGTGATTCGAGAAGCCAGCCGATCGGTGCAATGTTTCATAGCCGAGGGATTCCACATAGGAGATGACCTTTTGCTGCTCTTTCCCTCGCACGAGGAAATCCACATCTTGAGTTGCTCTGAAAAATCCATAAGCCTGCAAGGCAAAGGCCCCGATAAGAGCATAATCTATGTTCTCCTGTCGAAAGTAGTCTGTGAGCAGTTTCAGGGTATTTTTCAGATTCATAAACCAGCAAATCCTGCCGTTAAGGTCTTCGCACTTGGGTGTCTTCACCTAGAGGGAATCATTTTTGCTCCCTGAACAGGTGAAATTAGCGGTCAGTATCGCATATGGACCCTTCTGAAATCAACAGGATACAATTCATACAGATCTAAATCGTAGGGTCGATCTCCGTATCGATCGACATATGGGATACGGATCTAGGCGGGTACGGAGCCCCGCCCTACGGTGGAAAAACGAATTGAGGTAGGGCCGATCTCCGCATCGGCCGTCATGTACTGACACGGCCGGATCCTGTCAAAGTGATCAACGCTATTTCGGAAGGTGCTGCCAGACGAAGCGGAGGGCCCCAGTAGCCAGCGCCGCGGCTTACGTATATGTATGTGCTGTCATGCAAATGCAAACCTGAAATGTAGGGCTGGCTCAGGCCCACCAGGAAGTTCCAGGGATAGTACTGACCGCCATGGGTGTGGCCACTAATCTGCAGATCAACACCTTCTCTGGCGGCGGCAAATACACTCCGCGGTTGGTGGGCCAGCAGGATCTTGACCAGATCAGAGGGAACCCCTGCCAGGGCGGTCTTTGGGCTGGAGATATGCTCGGAGAGGAAATGCCTGGCCGAATAATCAGTTACTCCGGCTACAACGAATCTATCTTTGCCGCGTCCGAGAATCTGGTGTTCATTGATCAGCACTGTGAAACCCAATCGGTCCAATTCTTCGACCCAGGGTTCGACTCCTGAATAGTATTCGTGATTGCCGGTTACGAAGAAACTTCCATAGGGGGCGCTCAGTTCTGCCAGGGGTGCCACATCGTCACGAAGGTCGGCTACGGACCCATCGGCCAGATCCCCGGTGAAGGCAATCAAATCCGGGGTCAGCCTATTTACTGCATCTACTATAGATTGCACAAAAGCCCGGCCGATAGTCAAACTCACATGAACATCAGTTATCTGAACTATGCGAAGCCCTTCCAGATCTGCAGGGAGATTGTCCAGGGGCACTTTGATGTGGACAGTTCGGGGCTGCCGCCGGGCCTCATAGAGACCGTAGCCAGTCAGGGCCCCTGTAAAGCCCAGGATCCCAAGGTTTGTAGAATACAGCAAGAATTGACGGCGGAGCTGGTTTGGCACTCCAGAAGAAATTGCTCGTCCTTTGCCATGGCGCCGCAGGAGAGCTTTGCACCCTCTGCCAATGGAAGCGGCCACCAGGAAGAGGTCGCGGACAAACAGGTGGATAAAGAGCAGGGTGAAGAAACCCAGGCTGATATAAGAGAGCCAGGCAAGAAGTTCAGTAGAAACGACTTTGCTGCCATGCAGTTTCAGAATAATAGTCGCAGGCGGCAGCAGGAAAAAGAAGATGAGGATTGCCCACCAGAGCGGTTTCCAATGAGGGCGGCTCTCGGTAGCAGCAATTGTCCGCCATCCTACATATCCATATATTAGGAGCAAGCCTCCAACAAAGATAATAAACCAGACCATATATCTCTCATGTGGGCTGTTCTCGAGAAAAAAGCATCGTACTCACTATAGCCTAGATGTGCTTGCAAGCAAACCCTGGAACGGATGGACAAGTGTGGTTGCCATGATTTCATAACAGTTGAATTCCAGAAGTTTGGCAGTCTCGCTGGTGACAGGGTTGGCTCGAGGAGAAGTGCCGCAGGACGCGGGATGCTGTGAGCACGCCAACGGGGAAGACCGGTAACTTTGCCCAATCTTGTCTTTCATTTATCATATCTCATGATGGGGTTGATCTCTTTGCAAGGCAGAGTTCACTAGCTCTGGTCAGAAACTTTCACACCGGTGGTAATTATTTTCCCATATTATTACCGCCACTTCCCTGTTACACTGGTAGAACAAGTCACTCAAGCAGCTGTAAGCTATTGTAGTCTATGATAAAAGTTTATTAAAATCGCTTTGGCACAGTTTTTTCATAAAATGCGGCCAAAAGAAATGCTTGTGACATCGGAAGCATTACATGAAAAAAGATACTATATACACTCTGAGAATGAGCAGCCGGATCCGCGAGGCCCTTGGGACAGCAGCGAAAAGGGAACGCCGAACAGTTGCCTCTCTGCTGGACAAAATCATTACAGATTATCTGGCAAAGGAAGGACTTCTCAGGGGACCGGAATTTGATGCTGAACGTCGAATGTTTCCCCGCAAAAAGATGACGATACCAGCGGTGACCCTCCTGCGAGCAGGATCAGAAGAGCAAAGTTTTCCCAGCGTGGTGCTCGACATCTCATTGGGTGGTGTTCTGGTCACTTACCCTAAAGGCTCCGAAATCAGGTTTTCCTCTATGGGCGAATTGCCTCGCTTCATCCTGTGTATTGAAATGCCAAAGGCGAAGGAGAGGCTTTGTTTCGACTGCAATGCGCGCCACATGCGGGATACGGGAGACGAGATACAAGTGGGTGCCACCTTTGAGGATCCCAGGGGGACGGATTTGCAGAAACTCAACAGATATTTGATGTAGAAAGGCAAAATATGAGGTGCCGTTTAACAGGGCATTTTTTTTCTAAAAGAATGTAATACAAATGACAGCTAAAGAAATACTAACCTTTTTACCAAGGAAAATGAAAGAGTGAATTCGCTGTTTTTCATCGAGATTATTTTCTCAGAGACTCCAATTTCTCCTGAACTTCCTTGGACAAAGGAGGAGAGTCATGAAGGCTGACAAATTGGTATTCATGGTTTTAGCAATTGTGCTCATGTGGTGCGGGCTTTCTGGAAACACAGTCCAGGCGAAAGACACCACGATGAGCAAGAAGATTGTTGTATTTTACGAAGAGGTCTCGCACGAGCAGGTGCTGGCGTATGCTGAAGAGTGGCAGGATGCCGGAGTTTCCGTAATTACGGAGCTTCCCTTCATTAATGGTCTTGTTCTGGCAGTACCTGCAGAAATCTCTTCGGCTGAGCTGGCAGATGACCCACGAGTTTTGAGTGTTGAAGACAACCAGACGGTGCATATCCAGGCCATTAGTGCTACAGCGGATGGTGGAGCAGCGGATGGTGGAGCAGCGGATGGTGGAGCGGCAGATGGTGGAGCAGCGGATGGTGGAGCAGCGGATGGTGGAGCAGCGAGGAGCCGCGGACGGTGGCGCTGCAGATGGTGGTGCTTATGATTCACCGCCCTCGTGGAGCCTTATCGAACCAGTCCCTGAGCCACCTGAGGATCATCGCCCCTGGGGAATACTCAAACTCTATGATCAGTTTGAAAGTCCAGGGTTACTCACAGATTATTTCGACCCGGACCGAGTGCCGATGGTGATAAAGCTGGCGTTGCGTCGTCTGCAAAAAGAGAGAATACGAGTGGCCATTCTGGACACTGGTGTTGATTATACACATCCCAGTCTTTCTGGCAAGATTATGGGTGGATTTGACGTCTTCACTATGACGCCGGGTTTGCCAGAAGATGACAACGGCCATGGCACGCACATCGCTGGAACAGTGTGCTCGCGTCTAGAGAATGATCCATTTGGCCTTGCACCTCCGGTGGAGCTTTACGCGGTTAAGATACTGGACAGGTATGCAATGGGCGATCTTTTCAACATCATCATAGGACTCAAATGGGCCATTGATAATCATATGGATATTGTCAATATGAGCATCGGCTATCGTGAGGACAGCCAAGCCATTCACCTGGCAGTAAGAAAGGCTTATGAGGCAGGGGTGATCATGATAGCAGCGGCTGGAAATCATTCTAATTGGGACGCTCCAGCCCCGGTAGCAGCTGCAGACGGTGGAGCCGCAGATGGTGGTGCAGCAGACGGTGGAGCAGCAGACGGTGGGGCCGCAGATGGTGGTGCTGCAGACGGTGGTGCTGCAGACGGCGGTGCTGCAGACGGTGGGGCGGCAGAAAGCGGCGGCGCCGGTTCCCAGGATGCCCTCAGCCGGTATGCAGTGATGTACCCAGCCCGTTATCCAGAGGTCATTGCTGTTGGGGCAAGCAATCAATACGGAGAAATTACTGCATTCACCAATAGTGGAGAAGAGTTGGATTTGACAGCACCGGGAACGCACATCGTATCCACCAACGTATGGAAGTGGAGTGGGTTCGGCATCTGCAGTGGAACCAGTATGGCAGTTCCGCATGTGACTGGAACAGTTGCTATGATGCTCGCCATGGACCCAAAACTTAGTCCTGACAAGGTACGGGAAATCTTGAAGGAAACAGCAGATGAGCTTGACTTCGCAGCAGGTGTCGGTGTGGGTGATCTGAATTTGACTGCGGCCCTTAAGAGGGTTTGGTCTGAATCATTTATGAAGGCTTGGAAGAAATCGTTCAAGAAGCACTACAAGGTGGCCGAGAAAGAAGATGGGTTGAGTGACCATGACGCGTGGTATGACGATAATGATTGGTGTACTAGAAAGACCCCGGACTCAAAACGTTATAAGCGGGCAAGTCTTTGCGAGATTCTCGAAAGATCTCATGCAACCATGGTCAATAAGTGCTGCCAAGAAACTAATATGATTCAAGGTGTGGGAGGGAAGTAAGCTCATGGTGAAGCCATCAATTGACAGAGCGCATGGCATTACCCCGATGAATTTTTCTTGGATTTTTTGGTCACACGCCAAACCGTGAGCTGCCCTTGATTGCTCCCTCAAGGGGGATCTTATGGGAAAGAAAACTGTTGCTAAGCCTCTTAAACAAGGCATCAGGATTCGCCTGCATACCAAGTTTATGATAGGCATCATCATCCTCGAGTGCTTGCTAATGACCGCCACCATTCTGGTGGTGGAACACAGAATGAGAGATTCAATTCTGGATGAATTTCTCAAACGTGGACTTTCTGTGGCTAAGAATCTGGCAGCAGTGAACGCCAACTATGTCGCTACTTACAACTATGTAAATATAGAACAGAGTGTTGAAAAAATTAGACAAGAAAATGGTCTGGCGTATGCAATGGTTTTACTTTTTGACGGGGAAGTAGCAGCTTATAGTGGCAGAGCGGAGATAGAACAGGAAGTATTGCATGGTGTGATGAACAATCGGGCTCTCAAGGCCGAAAAAACCCTGGTGCAATACGGTACGTTCGGCATGACGCAGAACGAGTATTGCGATATCACCTCTCCGATTCTCCTGAAAGGAGAAAAATGGGGCACAGTGAGAGTGGGATTTTCACTCAAGGATATGCATGCAGCTGTGCTGAAGACCCGCAAGGTTCTGTTTGCCCTTGGGCTTGTTGCCGTGGTCACCAGTTGTTTTTGTTGTCTCTTGCTGGCACGACGCATTACCAGGCCAATCGGGAACCTGGTGGAAAGTGTTGAGGCCATATCGAACGGGGAGTATGAAAGAGAAATTCACATTACCACCAACGATGAAATCGGCTACCTGGGAAGTCGATTTGCCGCTATGCAGAAGACGTTGAGAGAGCACATTGAACTTCTCACCGACACCAACCTGGAGTTGACCCAAAGCAATCAGCGTCTTCAAAGTCTGTTTCAACTCAGCCAGGCCATGAACGCCTTTCAACACCAGGATAACCTTTATGATTTGATTCTGGAAGCTGCCCTTACCGCCACTGGAGCAGTTGAGGGTTCTCTAACATTAGTTGATCATGATTACGAGGTGAGAGTAGTGGCTGCTGCCGGGAATCAGAACTCAACAGAATTCGGTCTGCAAGGTCGTAGCGACGACAGGGCAAAAGAGTATCATAACAGCCATGAAAGTCTTGTCAGTGGGGCAGCCGTACGACCATTGCTTCTGCAGTTACAGCACTTCCAAAAGGATATGCCTTTTTGCACCATGCAGATCGATGGAGAGCCAGAACTGGAGTTGCTTTCCATACCTTTACAGCAGGGAGACAGACTTCTGGGGTTTATAAATCTTACCAGGAGAAGGAAGGATGAGGAAACGAACGCTCAGGAAATGAAGACCCTTTCAATTCTAAGCAGGCACGCTACAGCGTCACTGGAGAACAAGAAACTCTTTATTCGGCTGGAAGAAGCCTATCTCAGTTCTATCAGATCTCTGGCCAAGACTCTGGAATTCAAAGATCAATATACTCACGGCCATGCAGAGAGAGTTGCCGAGATATGCATGAAAATCGGTAAGCGGATGAAAATGGACAAGAAGTCGCTGAAAATACTTCATAATGCAGCATTGCTCCATGACATTGGTAAGATTGGCATTATGGAAAAGATTCTCAACAAAGGGAGCTCTCTCGAGGCAAGCGAGTGGAATGAAATAAAAAAGCATCCAGTCTTTGGCGAGGAGATCCTCAAACCCATATTCTCGCTTCGGGAAGAGTGCAAGATCGTCCGCCACCACCATGAGAGAGAGGATGGCAGAGGATATCCAGATGGACTTTATGGCAATCGGCTTTCTCTGTCTGAAAAAATAATCATCGTTGCCGATGCTTTTGATGCAATGAATTCTAAGCGTGCTTATCGCTCCCCCCTTGAGGCAGCCGTCATCAAGGAAGAACTCGAGATTAACAAGGGGAGCCAGTTTGATGCAGAGGTAGTAGATGTTCTGCTGGAAATACTGGAGGAGGACGGCCGTTCGAGCATTCCCCATTCACACAAAATTGTCCCCCTGCATGTCCCCACCCACGATATTTGTTGATGGGCATGGTGTTGGGAAAAAGGAGAAGCCATGATCAAGTCTCATTGTCTAAAGTATCTAGGATATTGGACACTTTTTCCCTTGCTGTTGTTTTTCAGCTGCATTCCCTGTGCAAGTGCAGCTGGTTCACCGGCGGAAAAATACGGGGGCGAATACCGGATTCCACTGGCCAGTGAACCTTCTTCGCTCGATCCGGCTTTTATCACTGATATATATTCAGTGAACGTGGCCATGAACTTATTTGACGGCCTGGTCGAATTTGACAGAGATCTCAACATAGTTCCTGCTATTGCAAGGGTGTGGAAAATCTCCAGAGATCACCGGACGTATACTTTCTTCCTTCGCAGGGGAGTGAAATTTCACAACGGTCGTGAGGTTACAGCCAAGGATTTTGTTTTTTCCTTTAGCAGGATCCTCAGCCCGGAGACAAAATCACCGGTGGCTTCATTGTTTCTGGGTATTCAGGGCGCCAAAGAATTTCGTCAAGGAAGAAGTCAGTCCATCAGCGGTCTGCGGGCACCAGATGCCTACACCTTGAAGATTCAGCTCAAGGAACCATTTGCGCCTTTTCTATCCATCCTCGCCATGGCCAACGCCAAGGTGGTGGCAAGAGAGACAATAAAGCCAGGATTTGGGCATCACCCTGTGGGCACTGGCCCCTTCGTCTTCCAGGAATGGCAGCCAGGCAAGGAAATTATTCTTTCAGCTAATGAAAACTACTACGCGGGCAGGCCTTATCTGGATACCTTGCACTTTCGAATTTATCCAAATATCGAATGGGAGAAAATTTTTGATGATTTTCAGGAAGGTTTTTTGGACCAGTCAATTATTCCCAGCAGCAAGTACGATCTCATTACCTCTGATAACAGTTATCGACAGCGCTATAATCTGGTCAGCAAACCTACTTTGAATCTGGTTTATCTGGGTATGAATGTAACTACCCCCCCATTTCGCGACTACCGTGTTCGCCAGGCAATATCCTATGCAGTAAATGTGGAAGCAATTGTGCGGAACATCACCAAACGAGGCAGCATTCCCGCCAAAGGGATCTTGCCGCCTGGCATAGCTGGTTTTGATCCTCATTTCAAGGGCTACAATTACGATCCAGAAAAAGCGAAAGCCCTTCTACGAGAGGCGGGTTTCCCTGGCGGTCGAGGCATCCCTCCCATAGAAGTGTGGACGGTTTCCAAGGCTGACAGCGTGCAAAGAGAATTGCAGGCGTACCAGCGCTATTTGGCCGAAGTCGGCATACGCCTGGTCCCCAGAGTGGCAAAAAATTGGAGTGAATTCATAAAGCTTATCAATGAAAAGAAAGCCCCCATGTACTATGCGGCGTGGTATGCTGATTATCCTGATCCAGACAATTTTCTCTATGTCCTCTGTCATTCCAAGAGCAAGACTAACCGAATGGGCTATCACAACACCAATGTGGACAAACTGTTGGAGCAGGCGAGACGAGAAACTGACTACATGAAAAGAATAGAGCTATATCGGCAAGTCCAGAGGATCGTAATGGCAGAAGCGCCCATCATTACGCAGCACGTCAACAGCTTCAATTATCTTTTTCAACCTTGGGTAAAGGGCGTAGAAGTCAGCTACCTGGGGGCAGCATATATTCCCTTTAGGGCAGTCTGGATAGAAAAGAACAGAGGTGAAAAGAGCAGAAAGTAAATTGGATGAAAAGCAAGAGATAGAAGAAGGATGGAGTGGCAAGTCTGCTCATTATCTGCCATTTGCCCAGAGGAGAAAGGCCCTGCCTCAGGAAGGAGCATCACAACAGTCAATGAGATGCTGCTATTTCGAAGTGGTGTGACTACATTTGGTGATCAGTCATATGGAGGGCGACCTGGGAATCGAACCCAGGACCTTTGGTTCCGGAGACCAACGCTCTATCCACTGAGCTAGTCGCCCTCTGGTCAGCGGCTGCGCCTGTTGCCAGGCGGGCATGAAGGGACGCTGTTATCTCTATCATGCACTCTGAGGCTTGTCAACTGAGCGAAGAGCCGCGCAGACTCGTGTCTGAAGGCAAATGGTGGAGGCCCCAACTTCTGCTGCTGTCGGCGGCAACAACAGTAGTAATTCTCTGCAAAGAAAGAGACCCATTTGTCGGTTATTCCATCTTGTTAATGTTTCATTGAAATCTTTTCCAGGAGATGATAAGGTGGCTTCCGCAATGATTGGACAGTGCCCTTGATTTCTTGTGGGCCTGCCAGTGCTGATCTATTTACGCAATGCAGAGGTAGGCGATCGAATCTCCCATGAGCCTTACCAAGCCCTTACCCTGGTCGCGGACATACCAAGAGTCAAGAAAGATCCTCATTGTGGAGGACGTTTCAGAGGTAAGAGAACTCTGCAAAGATCTTGTCTGCGCACTCGGTATGGAAGTATGCACTGCCGCCGATTCCTCTCAAGCCAAGAAACTCCTGAGCCAGGACAAGTTCTCCCTGATAATCAGCGACATATCCATGCCGGAAATGGACGGTTTGCAGCTGACTAAATTCGTAAGGGAGCACTATCCTGAAACGGACGTCATCCTCATGACCGGCTTTCACATGCGCTATTCATACGACGATGTCCTGGAAGCCGGCGCAGTGGATTTCATCCAGAAACCCTTCAGTAAAGAAGAGTTTGAGGCCAAGATCAAACGGCTGCTGAGGGAGCGCAGGCAATTTCAACTTGTCAGGCGCTCCGAACAATATTTGAGGAGTCTGCTCCACAACATTCCCGGCGTGGTTTTTTATCTGTTGCCAGACGGCAGCGTAGAATTCGTAGACAATAAAATATCTGAGCTTACGGGATATAGTGCCTCTTCCTTGAGCAATGGCATGGAGATGTGGAAGGTGCTCAGGACCGAAAAGCAGCACAACGCTTTTTCGGTAGATGTGCTCGAACGTCTCGCCCATGGCCGTGATAGTTTGGTGGAAGAATTTCTCATCTATAGCCGCGATGGCCAACAAAAATGGGTGCAATTGCGCTGTCAGGCGGTGCGCAACAGCCAGGGAGAACTGGAACAGGTGAGCTGCATGCTCTTCGATATAAGTCAACAGAAGCGCATAGAAGAGCGCACTGTTTTCCTGAACCGCCTCTTTCTCAGCCTGGGCACGGATCACAGCGCCAACATGCATCTGATCATCCGGCAAGCCGGCATCTTGCTGCAGGCCTCACATTCGTTTTACTTCCAAGCTGAGGGCAAAGACAAAGAGGGCTTGCTGACGATGGTCCAGGTGAGCCCCGAGGCTGAAGTAAAGGAGCAGAGACAGGCAGTGGGTCCGTTGCTCGCCAGAATGATGACCGCTTCTACGGACCGGCCTCAGCTTCTCGAAAACCTGAAGAGATTCCCGGATATGTTGCAGGATGACCTCGTGGAGCACTACCGGTGGACCTGCTGTCTGGGCACCTCCCTGGAGCTCGGGGATCATGGCCGGGGCGTCTTCTGCGTTGCTTTTGCTGATGCCCGCCTGGTGTCAGCAGATGAGATTGCCATTTTTTCCATGCTGGCCAAGGCCCTGGAGGTGGAAAAAGAACGCAAAGAATTGCAGGAAGCCCTTGTGCGTTCTGAAGACAAATACCGATCTCTGGTTGACGGAAATCTTTATCCCATAAGCATTATCGACGGTGGCCAGAAAATCCGCTACTGCAACAGAGTTATGGCAGATATGTTCAAGTACAGCAAGCCCTCCTCATTGCTGGGAGAAGATTTTTCCGCTCTGTTTCATCCTGACGACCGCTACAAAATTGGAGAGTTGGTTCAAGATCTGGCAAAACAAACGGGTGAGCACTGGCGACAGGCACTCGAGATGAAAGGGATGCGGTCAGATGGCACTACTCTGGATATTCGACTCAAGGCAGGTCGTATCTTGTATGACGGCCAAGCCGCCATTCAGGCCATCCTGGAAGACGTAACTGAGAGGAAGCAAACAGAACAAGCGTTGCGGGATTCCGAACAGAGGTACAGGGCCCTGGTAGAGGGAGCCAATGATGCGGTCTTCCTGGAGACCTTTGACGGCTGCATAGCAGACGCGAACTCCAGGGCATGTAAGATGCTGGGATACAGCCGCAGTGAATTGCTGCGTATGAAAATGGCTGACCTGGTGCGAGGTGCAGGTGAAGGCGCCTTCAGGGCATCGCAGCAAAGAGAACCCCTCCAGCATCTGGAAGAAACCATGGTGCACAAAGACGGCAGTTGGGTTCCTGTGGAGGTGAACACCTCTGTGTTGCAGCTCAAGGGCGAGAAATACCTGTTGTCGGTGGTAAGAGATATAACGCTGAGAAAGGAAAAGGAGCTCCGACAAAAGCACCTCGAGCAGGCCATCCTTGAGAGCAAAAAGAGACTGATGGCTGTCTTTGACGGTATCATGTCGCCATTGAGCATTACAGATCTGGATCACAACATTATCATGGTGAACAAGGCGACGGCTTCGTTGTTCGGCAAAAAAATTCAACGGCTCATTGGTCGCAAGTGCTATGAAGCCTTTCGGGGTGAAGATGAGCCATGTCAGAACTGTGCCGTCACAGATACTATTCGGACCGGCAAACCCTCGCATCGTGTCAGCACCAATCCCACTATCAATCGAACTATCGAAGAATACACCTATCCCATTTATGATGCCTCGGGCAACTTGTCTCTGGTGATTGACTATGGTATCGATGTGACCGATAAGATAAGGATGCAAAAACAGCTGCTGCAGGCTGACAAAATGGCCTCTCTGGGCACGCTGGCGGCAGGTATCGCTCATGAGATAAGAAATCCTATGGCCACCATCAATCTAAATACCCAGATACTCCTTCGTGATCTGCAACTGGATAGAGAACATCAGGTCTATATGCTCGACATCCAGAAAGAAATCAAGAAGATCGAGCGTATCATATCGGAGATTCTAGAGTTTTCCAAACCAAAGCCGGCACATCTCGTGGAGACCAACATAAATGAAGTTGTTCAGAGTGTCCATGAACTCACCAGAGTGCAGTTGCGGAAGCATGGGGTGGCGGTCAATTTGGACCTGGCAGAAGACCTTCCCGCCGTACTGGTGGACCCCAGTCAAATCTCGCAGGTAGTGATCAATCTGGTGATCAATGCCATGCAGGCCATGCCCGAAGGCGGCAATCTGATGGTCGCCACCAGATTGGACCCGGACAGCGGGCGAGTGGAGATGGTGGTCAAGGATACAGGAGTTGGCATACCTGGAGAGAATATTGACAAGATATTCGATCCCTTTTTTACTAACAAACCTGAAGGAACAGGATTGGGATTGGCCATCGCTCGGCAGATTCTAGATAAGAATCAGGCTACTATCCAGCTGGAGAGTGAAGTAGGTAGGGGAACGACATTTTCCATCCAGTTCAAGACACTGGATTGCGGCCAGAGTTAGAATTACCTGGAATACAAAGAACTGCTGGCTGTCAAAGATCAGCGTTTATGCACAATCACTTTCTAGCCAACAGTGCACGGGAATAAAGAAAAAATGAATGATGCGTCCTACAAGGTTCTCATTGTCGACGATGAGGCGTCTTTCCGCACTTCATTGCGGGGAGCCTTGAAAAAAGACTATCAGGTGGCAGAAGCTGGCAGCAGCGATGAAGCCATAGCCCAAGTAGTGGAATCTCCACCGGACGTGGTGCTGCTCGATATTTCCATGCCAGGTACTGACGGACTGGAAACACTGCGCAAACTCCGGGAAATAGATGATTATCTGGCGGTAATCATGGTGACTGCCCATGGAGAAATCAAGAATGTGGTTCAGGCGGTCAACCAGGGTGCTGTGGACTATCTGACCAAGCCCATTGATCTGGACGAACTCTACATTGCCATTGGCAAGGCTCTGGAACGTTTGCGTTTCAAACGAGAGATTTCTTCTTTACGGCGGGAGTTGAGCCAGGAATACAATATCGAGAATCTGATAGGCAAGAATCCTGAGTTTCTGCGGGCGCTCTCCATGGCTAAAAGAGTGGCCAAGAGCCCGGATGCGAGTGTCTACCTTGGTGGAGAGAGCGGTGTAGGCAAAGAGCTTTTTGCTCGGGTCATCCACTTCAACAGTCCCAAAGCTTCGGCTCCTTTCGTGGCGGTAAACTGTGCGGCCATAAGCAAGGATGTTGTCGAAAGTGAACTGTTCGGATACCGACGCGGCGCATTCACTGGCGCCAATGTAAAGGGCAAGAGGGGATTTTTCGAGGAAGCCAACGGCGGCACCCTGTTGCTGGACGAAATGGCCGATTTGCCTCTAGACGTGCAAGCCAAGCTCCTGCGGGTGCTGGAAGAAAAAGAGTATTATCCTGTGGGTGATTCGCAGTCCAGGAAAGCAGATGTCAGAGTAATTGCCGCTACCAACAAGCCTCTAGAAAAACTCTGCGAAAATGGACAATTTCGTCAAGACCTCTACTTCCGGCTCGCCACCATCTCCATTCATATCCCTCCATTACGGCAGCGCAAGGAGGATATCCTGCTGCTTGCCAATTACTTTCTGGAGATTTTTAACAATAAATACGGCAAAAAATTCAGGCAAATTTCTCCTGAGGCTGCCCATATTCTGCAGAGTCATCCTTGGAAGGGAAATGTTCGTGAACTCAAGAATGCCATAGAGCGCATTACTCTGCTTGAAGACGGCCCACGGGTGGAGGCCGAACACCTTGATTTTCTGGTGCCAACCACTACTTCTGGCCCAGAGAGAAGTGAGGCCGGGGAGAGCGAATTCATGCCGGCCTCAATTCCCACAGAAGGAATCAAATTGGATGAGGTGGTCAAGCACCTCATTCGCACTGCCTATGAACAGACTGGCAAAAACCAGGTGCAAACCGCAAAGCTTCTGGGAATAACTAGAAATACCCTCCTTTATCGCCTCAAGAAATATGGCATCCGCTAGTGTTTCATAATGGCAGCTGTAGTCAACTCCAATTGGCCCTGGGACAATGCTTGTTTTGCATCACGGCTAAGGGCTTATTCGCATTACAATCTATTCTTCCAGGTGCAGAGCATGTGCGGGTTTTGAGCAAGCCCGCCGCCATTCCTTTTGGCCGCCTTCTTACAAGACAGATCAGATAATTTCAGGGTTTTCAACCACTTTGCCTTTTGGTGCGAGGCAGAGTGTTTTTGGCACAGCTTGTGCTTTTTGGCTGGACCGACTGATGTGCAACAACGCCGGAGCCCAACAGCTTCCTTGCAGCAAATGAGCAAAGGTGATTTTTTATGAAGATTCTTTTGGTTGAAGATGAACGGTCCATGCTCTTCACCCTTACCAACCTGCTCAAACAGCGTGGACATGAAGTTATTGCTGCAACCTCAGCAGAAAAGGGTCTCAATGATCTGGGAGAGCAACAGGTGGACCTGGTGATATCGGACCTCAGACTGCCTGGTATGGATGGCATCGGGTTGATAAAGAAAGTTAAAGAAAAATGCGAAGATGCAGTGCCGATAATTATCAGCGCCTATGGCTCCTTTGACAATGCAATAGACGCTCTGAAGCTGAACGTGTGTGACTTCCTCAGGAAGCCCTTTGATCTAGTCAGATTCGAAGAGGCCATTGCCAAGGCTGAAAGGCGTCGTTCAGAGCTGATTACCAGCAAGTCTTATCTCAGCCAGCTCCAGGAGAACCTTATTGACGAGGAGCGCAAACGCACAATTCTGTCGCGTTTCGTTTCCAGGCCTGTGGTAGAATCCATTCTCTCAGAGGCCAGAGAGCCTGCTCCCAGCGGCAAGACCCAGAAGGTATCTGTACTCTTTGTGGATATCAGCGGCTTCACAGGGTTGGCGGAAACTTTAGATCAAGAAAGCCTGGTCATGCTGCTGAATACCTTTTATTCAACTGTGGAGCCAGTGGTGCGCCAGAATGGGGGACTGCTGGACAAATTCATGGGCGACGGCATCATGGCCGTGTTCAGTGGTTCGACAGACGGCCAGAAGAGTTCTGTCCAGGCAGTATCTGCAGCAATTCAGATTCAGTTGCAGGCCGACAAGCTGCAGAGCCAGATGCAGCGATTCTCCTTGCCGCCTGTCACGCTTCATCTGGGAGTAAGCACGGGCAGGGCTGCGGCATGCAGTATTGGTTCCGAGGAGTTTGCCAACTATACTTACATCGGCGATGCCGTGAATTTGGCTAAACAACTGCAGGAACTTGCAAGGCCAGGGCAGATAGTCGCAAGTGCAGCAACGGTGAAGGAATTGAGCGAAGAACTGCAAAATGTGCCAGGGTTGCAAGGTCTACACCAGCTTCCCCCTCTGGAAATAAAGGGCCGCAGAGAGGAAGTGGCGGCTTATGAAGTTTCATATGATGGCAAAGCTGGGTCTGCTGGTGTTTGCTCTACACCTCGAAGTCAACGTGGATCTTGAAGATTCTTTCAGCCGGGAGGTTGAGAATATCTTGCACTTCTGTTTTGCGCGAAATTTCTGCCACCAACTGTTCGAGCTCAGCCTGTGAAGGTGCAATGAGGGTGAACCAGACATTGTATTCATGGTGGCGACGATAGTTGTGGGTTACTCCTCTGTAGCTGTTCACTACTTCCACAAAGGTTGCCATTTTCTCGGGCGGAACTTTGGCAGCGCACAGAGTGCTGGTATAGCCGAGACGCCTCGAATTGAAATTGGCGCCAATTCTGCGGATAATCATCTTATCTTTCAACCGCTGTACCCGGCGGATGATTTCTGCTTCAGGGTATCCTAACTTTTGCGCCAGGATTGCGTAAGGTCGGGGTGCAATGGGAAAATCGGACTGAATCTCATTGAGAATGGCGCGATCCACATCATCCATGCGGGTGTTGTCTTCCGTTTTTCTGGCGGATTTCATCAGACTGCTCTCCCTGTGCTGACGCCGAAGCGCCTTCTCTTACTGCAATATATTATTGGCAATTTCCATTTCGAGGGCTCAATAACCTTTTGCCAAATCGCTATTCTGGTGAGTCTGTCAGAATGCAGTCGATTTTATCACCGAGACGTAATCGTCGGCTGGTTTATGGCAGACATTGCGGAACTAGTACAGGTGCTTCGTGCCTCGCTGCTGACGAGACCTGGTTCACCGATGCGATGCTCTGCTGTCGAGAGGCGCAGACGGCTCTTTTGTTACCCGTTGCGGTTCGTAGGTGCACAGAGGTTCAGCGGCCAGATAATCTCCCGTAGCTTCGTAGGCGCGAGCTCTACACCCACCACAGACGCGCCGATATTCACAGACACCGCACTTGCCCTTGTACGAGTCCACATCGCGCAGCTTCTGCAAAATAGGGGAGTTTCGCCAGATTTCTCCCAGAGAAGCCTGACGCACATTGCCACAGTCGAGTTCAAGATAGCCGCATGGCTGCACCTGGCCCACATGGGAGAGAAAGAGAAAGCCCGTGCCCCCGAGGCAGCCGCGGGTTACTGCGTCCATGCCGTGCGTCTTGACCGTGACTTTTTGGCCCTCTGCCCGGGCCCTCTGGCGCATGATGCGGAAGTAGTGGGGCGCACAGGTAGCCTTGAGCTGCAAGGGCACCTTGCGGCGCTGGTCGTAGAACCAGTTGAGGGTTCGTTCATAGTCGGCGGCATCGATTTCCTGCTCCTTGAAATCCTTGCCGCGGCCGGTGGGTACCAACAGAAAGATGTGGTGCGCAACCGCTCCGAGGTCCAGGGCCAGAGCTTGAATTGCTGGGAGCTCATCCAGGTTCACTCTGGTGATAGTGGTATTGATCTGGAACTCGAGGCCAGCTTCTCTTAGAAAGGATATGCCATCCATGGCTCCCTGAAAGGCACCTGGCACCTGACGAAAACGGTCGTGGCTTGCAGCTGTAGCACCATCGATGCTGATGCTCACCCGTCTGATACCTGCCTGCTGCAAACGTGCGGTTACAGAAGAATCGAGCAGGGTGCCGTTGGTGGCCAGCACCATCCTGAGGCCTTTTTCAGTGCCGTAGGCGGCAATTTCAAAAAGATCGGCTCTCATCAATGGTTCCCCGCCGGTAAGTATGACGATGGGTTTGGCAAAGCCGCTCACATCGTCCAGCAGCTGTAGACACTCCTCGTGCGTCAATTCGTCGGCGTAAGGCTTGTCAACAGCGGCAGCCCGACAATGGACGCAGCTCAGATTGCAGGTCCTGGTAACTTCCCAGGCCAGAAGCCTCAATTCCGGTCCCGGTTTGCCCCTAGGTGCCTTGTTGCTTTGCGGATTGTTGGCCATTTGTTGAAAACCTTTCGAGCAAACGACAAGTACTGTCCGCAACAGACGGTTGCTCCAAATTTATCTGTTCAGCAGACGAGCTGCTTCTTTGGCAAAATAGGTAATTATGAGATCCGCTCCTGCCCGTTTGATGGCGAGAAGCACTTCCATCATCAAGAGCGGGCCGTCCAGCCAGCCTTTTTCAGCAGCCGCCTTGATCATAGAGTACTCACCACTGACATTATAGGCAGCCAGGGGCAGATCAAATTCCTGACGTGCTCTGCTGAGGACATCTAGATAGGCAAGCGCCGGTTTGACCATAACAATGTCTGCACCCTCCTCAATATCCAGACTGATCTCTCTGATCGCTTCTCTACTGTTGGCGGGATCCATCTGGTAGGAGCGTCGGTCCCCAAACTGGGGTGCTGACTCGGCGGCGTCGCGAAATGGTCCATAGAAGCTCGAGGCATACTTGGCGGCGTAAGCCATAATGGGAAGGTGCGAGAAGCCGTTGTCGTCGAGCCTTTGCCGTATAGCAGCCACCCGGCCGTCCATCATGTCGGAAGGAGCAACCATGTCCGCACCGGCTTCAGCATGTGACAGGGCGGTGCGTGCCAGCAGATCCAGGGTGGCATCATTATCAACATCACCCTCGCTGATCAGGCCGCAGTGTCCGTGGCTGGTGTATTCGCACAGGCAGACGTCAGTGATCACCAGCAGATTTGCCACCCTTTCCTTGAGTTGGCGCACAGCCTGCTGCACAATGCCGTCCCTGGCATAGGCCCCGGAACCCACCTCATCTTTTTCTTTGGGTATGCCAAAGAGAAGCACAGCAGGAACTCCTGAATCCCGTATCTCCGCGGCTTCTTTCAGAAGTTCATCCACCGACAGCTGAAAGACTCCCGGCATTGAGGCTACCGGTTTGCGCACCCGGGTCCCTGGCACCACGAATAGTGGGCATATGAAATCATGCGCCGCGAGGCTGGTTTCACGCACCATCTGCCGGAACAATTCATTGCGTCTGAGCCTTCGAGCTCTGTATCTGGGGAAGAACATTTTGCCTCCTGGTCAAGATCTGTGATGAACCGGGATAGACGAAGCCCTCCAGTTGATAGTAGCTGGTCATCTGGTATGTTTGCGGCTGTAGCTGGGAACAAGACTTCTCTCTGCTGCGGTATTCTAATTGACCTGTCAAGAGATCTCTTCTTCTGTGAGATAACAGGCAGGATCAGGCGCCCACAGATCTCCATAGATTGCTTCGGCGCGCACGCGAAAGTTGCCGCCGCAGACGTCGAGCCAGCGACAGCGGCTGCAGCGCCCTTTCACATGTAGCTTCTTGTTCTTGAGCTTTGCCATGAGTGGATTGGACAGATCGGTCCAGATCTCGCTAAACGGCCGCGAGCGAATATTGCCAAAGGAATAGTGCCGCCAGAACTGGTCGGCGTGCAATTCGCCGTCCCAACTCACACAGCCAATTCCTCTGCCCGAGTTGTTGCCTTCGTTCATTTGCAGGAGCTCTAGAACCTCTGTAGCCCTTGGGGAGCCCTCCCTGAGAAGCCGCAAGTAGAGATAGGGGCCGTCCGCATGATTGTCAACAGTGAGCACCTCTTTGGCTATGCCGCGAGCATGGAGAGAAGCGGTGCGGTCAATAATCAGGTCGACGGCTCGACGGGTCTCTTCGTGATTGAGATCCTCCTGGACAAGATTGCTTCCCCGGCCAGCATACACCAGATGGTAGAAGCAGACGCGCGGGATATTGTATTCTTCGAGAAGATCAAAAATCGCTGGAATTTCCGCCACATTGATCCGGTTCATGGTGAAGCGCAATCCCACCTTGATACCTGCCTCCTGGCAGTTCTTTATCCCCTCCATGGCCCGATCAAAGGCGCCTTTCACCCCGCGAAAGCGGTCATTTATCTCTCTGGTTCCATCCAGGCTGATTCCTACATAGGAGAGGCCGATCTCTTGCAACACCCCGGCCAGAGATCTGCTGATTAGAGTTCCGTTGGTGGAGATAACCGCTCTCATGCCCAGTTTTACCGCGTAGTCGGCCAATTCCACCAGGTCTTTGCGCATGAGAGGTTCGCCGCCAGAGAAGAGAATCACCGGTACACCGAAGCGGGCCAGGTCTTCGAGAAGCATTTTTCCTTCCCGGGTGCTCAGCTCCCCGGAGAAATGGTCATTGCGCGCTTGGGCATAGCAGTGGACACACTTGAGATTGCAGCGACGCGTAACGTTCCAGACTACTACCGGCTTCTTGTCTGCGGAAAACTGCAGCAGATGGGAGGGGAGGTCTTTCGATCTGCGGCCATAGCGAAGCGCATCCGAGGGCTCCACCGTACCACAGTATAGTTTAGATATGCCGATCATGGTAAGCCCAAATTAAAAGGATGATGCACTCAATCGCGCTGGCTTCCCCTGGGCACCAGAAGAGAGCCATCGCGATATGAGCTTCTGATCATTTCATTGATGAATGTTTCCGGATCCTGGACAGCTTCCGCCGTAATAATGAACTCTTGCTGGCCAGTCTTGTCCATGACCAGTTTGAGGGCATAGTCATAGTCGCTCGAAATTTTCCGGCAAATGGCGTCGGCGCTTGTTTCCTCGTCTACAGCACGGCGCAGTATTTCGTTTACCGCATCTTCTGAAAAGTGGATGCGGATTCTGTGCTTGCGGAGAAACTCCTGTTCAAAAGAGCGCACCTCACCAATGAGAGAGACAACGTCCTGGAACAGGTCGTCAATTTCTGTGCCGCTGCGCAGATGCCAGGAGACGATCATATCAAGCCGTTCTTCGGTGAAAGCATCCTCAAACCTGCGGCGGTAGTAGTCCCGGCGATCTTCTATACTCTGGGCTGCAGCTGCTTTGTCTCTTTCAAAGGCCTCTTGATAGCGCTGCCACAGCTGAGGATCATCTGGATTTGCCAGGATGTCAGCCAGGATCTTCTGGGGGTTTTCTACCACCTCGGGAGTGACCAGGAAGAAGTTTATGTCTGTAGACGGCAGCTTCTTCTCAAAAGGAATCACCACTTTTTCTAAAACACTTACCAGTCCACGAGCACCGGTACGCTCTTCATAGGCCCGGGCAGCCAACAGGCGAAGAGCCTCGTCCTCGAAACGAATATCGATGCCATAAGCGCGAAAATCTGCTTTCTTGGCATTGATTACCGGGTTCTTGGGATTCTTGAGAATCTGATAGAGGTCATCCGCTGAAAGTTCTTCCAATACGGCAACCACAGGCAACCTTCCGACAAATTCACTCTCGAAGCCATACTGGATCAGATCTTCTGCTTTGACCAACTTGAGATAGTACTCCTGCTCGTCTCTGCTGGCCAATTCGGCACCGAAACCAATGCCCTGTTTTTTCAAGCGCTTTTTCACAATATCTGTGAGTTCATTGAAAGCTCCGCTGACTATAAAGAGGATGTTGCGGGTATTGATGACGCGTTTTTCGCGCTTGCCAGTTTTGCGGTATTGCTCAATGGCCTGTATCTGTGAGATCGGATCATGGGGGACCTTGAGATCCACTTCCGTCTCTTCCATAGGCTTGAGCAGGGCGCGCTGCACTCCCGTACGGGAGACGTCAGGGCCAATGAGATTGGGAGTGGAGGCTATTTTATCAATTTCATCAATGTAGATGATGCCGTACTGGGCAAGTTCAATGTCATCGTTCGCCTCGTGCACCAGATCGCGCACCAGGTCCTCCACATCGCCACCCACATAGCCGGTTTCACTGAACTTGGTGGCGTCACCTTTGACAAAGGGTACTCCGAGCTTCTTGGCAATCAGTTTCACTATATAGGTCTTGCCGACTCCCGTGGGGCCAATGAGAATAATGTTGTTCTTGATGCGGCCCACGTCAGTCTGGTCCGCCCGCCGCTTGCTTCTGAGTTCGTGCTTGATTCTGTTGAAATGCGTACAGACTTTTGTAGCCAGGATAGCCTTGGCTTCATCCTGCTTGATGACATACTCGTTGAGGTAGCTTTCCAGTTCTTCGGGCTTCATATCAAAGTGAATCTTGTTCACAACATCGCCCTTGCCCCCTTCCTCCTCGGTGGTCTCCCGGGCAGGCTTTGGCACCATCATGGGCGAGACGATCTTGATGCGTCCTCCGTATTTCTTGGAGAGATATTCACTCAACTCTTTTTCAAGTTCTTTCTGATCCGGGACCTTGTATTCACCGTCACTCATAGATCACCCTGTATTTGCACCTTTCAGCCTTTAACAATATTATATACCCTCCAACCACGCTTGGGTCCATCCAATATAAACATTTCCTCCTGCGATTTCAAGCTGCTCAAACAGTTGTTTGTAAGAGTTAAACAATAATATCAACAGGATAATGTAACAAAAGCAGCTAAAGGCCTCAGAAGAACAGTCTCTTGACTCCCGGGCTTTTCAGATACAGAGGCTGCTGTAACACCCAGCAAGTCCTGTTGCTCGGCCACCACATCGCAGCCCTTCCAAGTCAGCTTTTCAGTAATTCAAGATTCATACCTTCAGTGGCAACAGAGTGATATGGCTGCCTGGAGAATTTTCTTGACACTATTTGGGGTGAATGCTACTAGTTTCCACCATAAAAGGAAAGCTTTGGGCCGTTAACTCAGTTGGTAGAGTATCTGCCTTTTAAGCAGAGAGTCGCTGGTTCGAGCCCAGCACGGCCCACCAATGGATGGCAAAACCGGGGGCGAAGGTCTCCGGTTTTTTTGTACTGCTAACTCCAGGATGTGCGGCAGGTTGCCTGCACGGTTCGTGAGATAGCCGAGGCAGACTTTATGCCCTCACCGAGAGGAAGCAGGCCTGACCCCCAGATCAGCCCCAAAGATGGCAAAAGAAAGAGTGCCAGCAACACCGAATGAAAAGGCAACGAGAAAATTGGTGGCCGGGCTGACCTGCCAGAGGAAAGCTCCACCAAAAGCAGCAATCGAGACGACCACATCCCGCAAAAGATAGTAGAGTCCGAACATGCCAGCCTTGCAGTCCTCCGGGGCCAAGTCCATAATGAGAGCCTTGCGCGTGGGTTCACCGAACTCCTTGAGCCCCCTCAGGATAAAGGCGAGCACCAGCAGCTCGAAAGACTGGCAGAAAAGCAGCGTTAGTGGAAACAGAGTGAAAAAGACAAAAGTCATCACCACAAAAGGTTTCTTGGTGCTTCTATCTGCCAGATACGCTACCGGCAGGTAAATCAGGACAGCGGTGGCCATTTCAACGCTGGTGAGCACGCCAAACTGGAGGGCAGTAACGGGTGAAGCAATAGTCTTCATACACCAGACTACCACAAAGGCGTAAGGAATCTGTTCGCAGTAGCGCACCAGAATATCTGAAACCAGAAGTCTTCGCAGATCTGGACTCATCAGACGATAAAGTTTGAGCGGATTTTTTTCTGGTACTGGAGTCCCCGAGTCTCCGGCCGCTGAGGGGGGATCCTCCTCAATTAGCTTCTGCTGCAGGACAATTGCCAGAACAGAAAGGAGCAGTGCTGCCACAAAGGCTGCTCGAACCCCGTTGCGCTCGCCCCATAGACCAATGCATACTCCTCCGAGGATCGGCCCCAGCGCCATGGGGAACCTGCGCACCAGAGAATGCATGGTCACGCCCATGGTGCGTTTGTTTGTAGGCAGCACCTTGGCAATGAGGCTCATGGTGGCCGGTAATGATATAGCTGTCCAGGAAATAAAGAGCGCCGCCCCTGCAATAACAGCCTGCCAGGCCGGGATCAGGATCACCACCAGAAAGCCGCACATGGCAATGATGTTGAAGATGAGCAGAGCTCGTTTAGTGCCGAAGCGGTCGGAGAGATAACCGCCGGGAAACGAGTAGAGCGCCGAAAGGAGGTTGTCCATGCCATTGAGAAAACCGATGGACAGGGCGCCACCGCCCAGAGCAAGGAGGTAGATGGGCAGGAACCTCTCGGCCATCCTCTCTCCCATACCCACCAGGACCACCATAAAGAGAAGACCAACAGTGCTTCTGGTAAGACCCAGGAAATCAGAGAGGCGGGCTAGCCGGGCCACACATCCTCCTTGGACGTAAGAGTGGATTTCTCCCTGAGCTCTTTGAAGGTCAAGTAGAGAAACCCTTGCAGGTAAGTTTGTCTACAGCCGGTCAAGATTTACTGGCCACCGCCAGGCTGCACCAGGTATAGAGAGCATCATATACCTCGAACTGCCTTGTCAAGTTTTCTTTATCGTCAGGGAACCGCAGACCATAGCCTGCTGCTATGGCCTCGAATCCAGCGGCCAGAGGATCTCTGTCCAGCCTGCGGCTGTCGGCTGCATTGATGATCCTGGCGAGCCTGAGAAGCGGCTTGTCTGTGAGGCCGTATTCGCGGATCATGACATCAAAGGTGCAAAGCTCCCCGTCATGGTCGAGCTCGGCTCCTGGCGCATCAAAAGTATGGCTCCTTCTTTTCCGGCAACCATCATCACCTGGCTCTTTGGAACGAAGAGAAACTCAGCTTCAGAATCGATGAACCGATTTATGAGCCACGGACAGGCCACCCTGTCCACATGTACATGAGAGCGAGTAATCCATTTCATTCAAAATTCTCCTTTTTGTCTATTTTTTTTGGATACTTTACCCGGTGGGCCAGACGGTAACCATAACCAACTGATAGTTGATTTGTCTTGGAAGGGGGCTGAGTGACATGGCTGAAAATCTGCTGCAATTTCAGTGGCTTCGGGTAGGCGAGATTGTTGGGCGTCGTCCTCTCGACATCTGATGTCTTCTCTATTATCATCAACACATCATGAGAACCACCATAAACATTGATGATCCTATCTTGAAAGAGCTCGAGGCAATCCAACAGAAGGAAGGTAAATCCCTCGGTCGCCTTATTTCTGATCTTTTAGCACAGGCTCTCGCCCGGTACAAATCGGCGGAACCTCCGAGCAGATCTCTGCAGTGTTTTTCCAGACCAAAGCTTCCGAGAAAGGAATCGCTCAGTTTACAGATAATCAACAAGGAGACGAGACATTGTTGACTTTTGAGGACTTTCAACCCGGAAGAGTTTTCAAGAGCGATTGGCACACGGTAACGGAAGAGGAAATCATTAGCTTCGCTCGGGAGTTCGATCCTCAGCAGTTCCACACTGGGGTGGCAGAGCGTACCCGTTCACTGTATCCGAGCGTTATTGCCAGTGGCTGGCATTCGGGCTCTCTGTGCCAGCGACTGATGGTGGCTTCTTTTCTGAGCAAGTCAGCCTGCCTCGGCTCTCCAGGCCTTGATTATCTCCGGTGGCCAGCGCCTCTGGCTCCTGATGATGAAGTGAGAGCGATATGTCAGGTAATGGAAGCGCGAGTCTCCAAGACCAGGCCCGGGATGGGCATTGTCAAGTTCGAGGTCACTCTGGCCACCAGACAAGGCAAAGTAGTGCTGCAGATGGCACCGAATGTCTTCATCAGCAGGGCTGCTGCTCTGTAAAATCGGCCCTATCTGGGTTCAATCTCTCTGGCGAGTCTGCCTGGTTGTTATAGCTCTTTCTTGCATGCTCGAGCCGATCGTTCATGTTGCCGTGGTAGGGCCTGGTAGAGCATAACTGGATTGTGCTGCCGGCTCCTGCACCTACCAGTAGACTGGCTGCATCCCGGGTCATGCTCTGACAGTCTTGTACCAGGGCAGCTGTGATCTGTCCACAGAGGCACAACAGTAGCGACGATGAATGCGGAGGGCTTCACGCTCACCTGCCAGCAGGGCTCCGTGCACTGTGCCATAATGCTCTTCGTGGGTGGCCTCGCCAGCAAAAAACAGGCGGTCGGCAACAGGTTCGGCCAGCACCTGCCGATCACTTTCTTTACCACCCATTGCACGATACGAGTAGCTTCCACGCGACCATGGATCAGACAACCAGCGGGTTAGTACATAGCCTTCCGGTGCCGGCAGTCGGACTGAGAACATGCGCTGCAATTGCGCCATTGCTTTGTCGCAGATTTGCCCATCAGAGCCATTTCTGTCCAAATCCGCTGCAGCTGTGCCACTCATGAACCCCATGATCACCGGTTCACCCACAAGTGACTGCAGGTCTGCCCACAGGGTAAAGATACCTCGATTTTGACGATCAACTGGCAGGACTGCGAGCCTCTCACTTACTGTGGGCCAGAATCTTCGGGGGAAGCGGAGCACTAGCTTGTTCAATACTGCTCGTCCTCCGAAGCCGATTCGCTCTATGGCTGCTCTCTTATTGGCTGCCAGGGAGGGCTCGAAGCACAGGCTGCCTGATTTCAGCACGCCCAGGGGTACGGCGATCACTACCGCCGCGGCAGAATAGGCTGCACCGGCTGCGGTAACTACCCTGACACCCTCCCTGTCCCAGACAATTTTGCTAACCTCCGCAGCCAGCCTGATGCTCAGGCCCCGGCAAACATTGCTGATCAGATCCTGGAAACCATGGGCAGGCACGAGATGCTTCTCTCTATATTCTCTGGGATCCCACTCCAGGAGACTCAATTCACTGGCTGGAGCGCCGAACACCGCTTCAGCCAGCCCCAGCAGCCATAGAAGAATTCGGCTGTCAACATCCTTGAGGCGGGGAAAGGTGGTAGCAGCTGCGATGCTTTGCTCCAGGGAAAGGTCCTTTGCCCTGCCAAGCAAATTGTTGAGCCGCAGGCCCATATAGGATTTGGTCAGAGCGATCATGGCACGCGCCACACCGCGTCGCCCACGCCACAGCAAGCGAGGGAGGCTTGACACGTGGCCGCGTTCATAAAAGTAGGTTCTTCCTCCAGGCCAGGCAAGCAAATCAATCCCAGCCACTGCCGACCAGGCGGTCAAAGGATTGTCTTCGGGCCCGTGAATCCAGGAAGCCCCCAGGTCACAGGGGATCCCAAGGAGGTGATCTGTCCAGATCCTGCCGCCCAGACGATTGCGAGCTTCAAACACCTCAACTGAGAATCCAGTATCGTGCAGGATACGTGCGGCAACCAGCCCTGACATGCCAGCACCGACAACAATAATGTGTGGCAATTGTTTCCTGGCTACCTTACCAGCGGTATGCAGTGTCCAGATTTCCGCTTTCCTGCTCATAGACAGCTGAGACTTTCCGACTGCCAGCAACTGTTGGCACAAACCGTCTGCTTTTGCAGTTCCTTTTCTGGCAGCTGGCAGAAAACTTCCCCGGATGCGGTGTTGACTTTACCATATATTGGCCTGCTGTTACCCTATTATTGTATCAACATCTGTATCAATCTGGGCGGCTTAACTATGTGCCGATCTGCCGTACTGTCAAGATCCTGACCTGTTTGGCGGATAAAGGAATGGCAGTGCCAGAGACGAGCAAGCTTCCTCTAGCTGATGCGCCTCATGGGACATTGCTGAGAGGGAAGGCTCGCCCGGAGGAGGTGGCTCTCAGAGCAAGTAACGACGTGGATCAGGCGAGGATCTAGCGCTTTGGAGACAGAAGGCGCAGCTGAGCTAGATGGCTCCGGGCGGGGGCTTCATCTACAATGTTGAGTTTCCTCAGCTGGTGGTGTAATTCTGATGTTGCCGGGGTTCGAGCAGCTGATTTTTTGCCAGAAATGCTCGATTCTGACCTGAGCCAACCAGCCGGATCAAGATGTGGAACAGAAGGGATCTCCAGCTGAAATGATTCACAGTTCTCCGGTTATTCCGCCTGAATGGAAAGGGCTGGATCTGTCCGGCCTCAAGGGTACACTGCTGGTGATCGGCGCCCCGAACGTGGGAAAGAGCACCTTCGCCCGCTATCTCTATCAGCAGTTGGCTGCCCGGCAGCAGCGCGTGGCTTTTCTGGACGGCGATCCAGGTCAAACCACCCTCTCT
This sequence comes from Deltaproteobacteria bacterium, assembly GCA_019309045.1. Lineage (NCBI taxonomy): Bacteria > Pseudomonadati > Myxococcota > Myxococcia > Deltaproteobacteria bacterium. The sequence goes on from JAFDGZ010000040.1 coordinate 36,221, forward strand.
GCCCCCACCACTATGACCCTGGCGCTGGGGCGTTCAGGAGACCATGATTTCCCGCCCCGTGGACGGATGTGGCAAAGCTTCGTTGGCGCTGTGACTCCTGCAGGACACATGCTTCAGGTGGTAATCGGGGCTGCCAGGCTGGTGCGGGCAGCGCAGCGGGCTGGCGTGGAAATAATTGTCTATGACACCACCGGTTTGGTAAACCCCTTCCGAGGCGGCGTTTACCTGAAACTGGCCAAAATTAACCTGTTACGCCCCACTGTGGTATTTGCCATTCAGTCAGCTAGAGAACTGGAGTGCTTGTTGCAGCCCCTGAGACGGAGCAAACGGGTAGAACTCATAGAGCTGTCCATCTCTCCAGGAGCGCGAACTCGGGATGCAACCACCCGTCAGGCCCACCGTGCCGCCCAATTCAGTCGATATTTCACCAATTCCCTGCCATTGACCATCCATTGGCCTCGGTTGGCCGTGTTGCCAGCGCCTCGCTTTGTTGCCAATCAGTTAGTTGCCCTGGAAGACGAAGAGGGGTTGATGCTCGGCTTGGGTATTGTCCTGGAAAGCGACCAGAATGCCAAAAAGGTAGTGTTGTACACCCCAGTAACCTCCATCGATCGGGTGGATACCCTGCACCTGGGCGATGTGGTGCTGGATCCTCATACATTCCAGGATGCACGTTTGCCGAAGAGAAGATGATTTCGCGACAGTTTGCAGCCGCATCAACTTGTTGGAATGCTTATAAAGAAATTTTTCGTTGACTTGCTTGATCTCCTCCACCTTTTGTATGAGGTAAAGGTCAGCACGATGAGCAGCGCCAGGGATGGCAAGAGCACATAATCAAGGTATGGTGTAAAAGTGCTCAGGCCCAGGGCGCCTAAAGTAAATACCAGAAGAGGCGTAAAGCAACAAAGAGCGACGAGTAGTGTTCCGCCAAGCGCTGCAAAGAAACCCTTCTTGGATGTTCCCGGTTGCTCTTTCATCTTCTATCCTTTCTGAGACGAACTCAAAGTCATCGTCATAATCGATGCATAACAGACGTACGAGTGTGACCGCCAGCCGTTGTCTCGAGAGAGAAATTGCCGCTCGCAAGGCTGAATTATCAAGCCGCAGGGACCGTAATAGCGGAGATGCTAATATTGTCTTTTTCCTGAACTGGGTTACACTTGATAACTTCATATCACCACCTCACCCAAGATGATAAACATTGTACCTTGGTATAGAGTCAAGGGGTGCAGAGGAAAAAGTGATTTCTCTTGGCAAAAAGACGAGCACCAACGTTCAAGATTATAAGATTGAGGCAAATTTGCGGCAGAACAATGGAGGGCCGGGATGATTAGGAGCATTCCAAGAATAGAGTTGCTGTTTGCGCCGGGCTGCGCCGCAATTCAAGGAACCATAGCCATGGTCGATGAAGTTCTGGGAGAGCTCCGCATGAATGCTGAGATTGCCAGAGTTATGGTAGAGAATGAAGAGAAGGTGAGGGCGCTCAGATTTCTCGGCTCTCCTTCCATCCGGGTGAATGGTCATGACATTGAACCGGGGGCTGACCAGAGGCAGGATTACAGTATGGGCTGAAGGCTCTATGTAAGAGATGGTGGTTCACCTTCCAAATCGATTCCGAGGGATTTATTACTCGGAGCCTTGAAGAAAACTCTGCAGGAGAGAAAAGCTTCCAAGAGTTAAGTCGGTTTTTCTGCCCGGGCAGAAGTCATCGGACGCACGGTATCACCATAGCGAAAGCTTGCTGCATCCGCGGCTAGCTTTGAACCAGGCTCAGGAAATAGTCATGAAAACGGCTGTCACCAGTGAGTTCGGGATGGAATGAGGTGGCCAGCCACTTGCCTTCCCGGGCAGCCACGCCGGTGCCGTCCGGCAGAGTAGCCAGCAGCTCTGCCTGCCCTTTTACTGCCACCAGTCTCGGCGCCCGGATGAACACGGCAGGGAAAGGCTTGAGGTCGCCGTGCGCCAGTACCGGCACCGTCAGGTCGATCTGGAAACTGTCAACCTGGCGGCCGAAGGCGTTTCGCTCCACCTGGATATCCATGACGCCCAGAGTAGGTTGATTTCTGTCGATTTTTTTGGCAAGGAGCACCATTCCCGCACAGGTGCCCCAGACTGCTCTTGCTCTGGCAAAGGCCTGCAGGGGTTCGATGAAGCCATAGGAGAGCGCCAGTTTGCCGATGGTGGTGCTCTCACCTCCCGGAATGATGAGACCGTCGATTCCCTGGAGATCTCCGGGAAGACGCACCTCAGAGGTTTGTACTCCCAGTCTCTGCAAAACCTGGGCATGTTCTCTGAAATCACCCTGAAGTGCGAGTATCCCTATGTGCATCGTACAGTCACTGTCAGGTAGGATCAGTGCGGAAAAAAATCCTCTGGCTACCAGCCGCGCGTAGAAATGTGGGCGCTTTCCGGCAGAGAACTCACCTCCACACCCACCATGGGTTCCCCCAGATTCTGACTGACTTCAGCGAGAATCTCCGGGTTCTGATAATGAGTGGTAGCCTGAACAATAGCTTTGGCCCTGAGCTCCGGTTCATTGCTCTTGAAGATGCCGGAACCAACAAAGATTCCATCCATGCCGAGCTGCATCATGAGAGCGGCGTCCGCAGGGGTAGCCACACCGCCTGCTGCGAAGTTGACCACTGGCAGCCGCCCCAGTTCCCTGGTCTCTTTGACCAGCTCGTAGGGAGCCCTGATTTCCTTGGCATAGCGCATGAGTTCATCTTCGGGCATGCTCTGCAGCCGACGTATTTCGCCCAGAACAGCTCTGGCATGACGGACTGCTTCCACTATGTCGCCCGTGCCAGCCTCGCCTTTGGTGCGGATCATGGCGGCTCCCTCACCTATACGGCGCAGTGCTTCACCCAGATTGCGGCAGCCACAGACGAAGGGCACCTTGAAATCGTGCTTGTAAATGTGGTGTTCTTCATCCGCAGGCGTCAGAACCTCACTTTCGTCCACATAATCCACACCCAGTGCTTCGAGGATTTGTGCTTCGACAAAGTGGCCAATGCGACACTTGGCCATCACCGGTATTGTAACAGCAGCCATGATTTCCTGGATCTTCCCGGGGTCAGACATGCGGGCCACGCCTCCACTGGTGCGAATGTCTGCTGGCACCCGTTCCAGGGCCATCACTGCCACAGCCCCAGCCTCTTCAGCGATGACGGCCTGCTCCGCGTTGACCACGTCCATGATTACTCCGCCTTTCAGCATTTGCGCCAGGCCGCGTTTTACAGTAACCCCGCCAACTTCACCATAGCCACCAGTTCTCTTCAGCGAATCTTCAGTGGTCATCACTATTCCTCCTTACACGCTCCTTCATGACAGCCAGTTGCTCAGTGGCGGCCACGATAGTGGCAAAATAATTCTTGCGGAGCGTGTTTGCTCTAATGCGGCAATTTTGTCGGCATGAGCGTAGCACCATTGCCTCTCGGGCAGAAAAATTTTTCCAGGAACTGCTGCCAATCATTTTCTGTGGCCAGCTGTCTCTGGAACATTATAGGCAGTCTTCGGCGCGACGCAAGCGGCAACTGCGGCAGCAACCACAGCTTTGGTGACATCGCCAGCTATGAAGGGGATGCTGCCCATCCAGAAAATCTGGCCGATGTCTATGGGCTGTCCTTTAAACGCAGCAAACCAGATGCCCAGATGCAGCAATCCTGGACCATGAATCAGCAGGAAGGTGGCTGTCAGCATCAAGCCGAGCATGCCGGCAAAACTTCTTGCTCTGACGTATCTATCGCTGACATAGCCGATGAAAAACGAGGCGAAGACAAAGCCGACGATATAGCCACAGGTGGGCCCCGCCAGCATAGCAATACCGCCGGACCAGTTGGCAAACCAGGGGACTCCGGCAAATCCCAATCCTGCGTATATTGCCTGGCTGAGTCCGCCTCCCCAGGCGCCCAACAGGACACCAGAAAGAAGTACAGCGAATGTTTGGCCGGTTATGGGAACGGGACTCCAGGGCAGGTAAATCCTCAGCTGGGCCATGATTCCTGTGACGCAGGCCATTCCTACTGCAAGGACCAGCTTCTTGGTGAGACTTGCTTCAGATCTCCACTGGAAAGCCTGGTATTTATAATGATTTACAGTCGCCACAAACGCCATTTTCCCCTCCTATTCCGAAATAGTTTTTAAAGAAACATCACCTGCTAGAATCCGGACCAGCGTATCGTCTGATGCCCTGCGCACCAGAAGGGCGCCGTCTTTGTCGATGTCCACTGCTTTTCCCTCGATGCAGTCGCCTGGACTGCTGACGACTACCTCCGAGCCAAGGGTGGAGCTCAGCTGCCGCCACTTCTCCAGCAAAGGATCCACCTGTCCGCCTCTAAAGGCAAGATAATAAGTTTCCAGCCTGTTCAGCAACTGCCCAAGGCATGCTGCCCTGGAAAATGAGGTGCCGCATTCCTGCCGCATTGAGGTGGCCTGTTGACGCAGCTCCTCCGCAATCTCATTGTTCACATTGAGGCCGATGCCCAGAATGACGTGGTTGACCATGTCGACCTCGGCATCAATCTCGCAGAGTATTCCGGCCAGCTTCTTTGCTCTGACAAACACATCATTGGGCCATTTCAGGGTGCACTGCAGGGTGGAGATCTCCTGAACCGTTTCTGCCACGGCAACCCCTGCAATAAGCGGCAGGCGCAACAGTGTCCAGGGTGGAGCCGCCGGCCGCAGGAGAATAGAAAAGTATATGCCTCCGTGGGGAGAAAGCCACTTTCTGCCGAGGCGCCCCCTTCCCAAAGTCTGTCTTTCAGCAACAAGCACCAGTCCTTCTTCTGCCCCTTTTCGCGCCAATGTCCGGAGTACTTCCTGGGTTGAGTCCACTTCAGCACGAAGCTGGACCTGCCAGTTCCCAGTGACCTCTTTCTGGATGTCTTCGAGCAGCAGTATGTCGCTGCTGTCCGCCAGCTGGTAGCCGACCCGGGGAGAAGAAATGATCTGATAGCCCTGCTGGCGCAGCTTGCGGATATACTTCCATACAGCTGTTCTACTGACGCCCAGCTCTCGCGCCAGGCTCTCGCCTGACACAGGGCCGGCCTGGCATAATCTTCTGAGAATAGTCTCTCTATGCATGATGGCGTGTTTCTATCTCAGGCAAGACGTATTGTCAACCAGTATGGCGACATGGGTTAACAAAAAAATTTCACGAGCCAGGCGATATTCTCCCCCGGTAAAAATAGCTTTGGACATCTTGGCTTTTCGGAGCTAAATTTACTTGAGTGAGTTGAGGTCTGTCAGCCCTGTGAGAAGAAGGAGACAAAGTCATGCAGATTCATATGGAGAGTTACCAACCATATCGGCAGATGGCCACTACCTGCAAGACAAGACCAGTGAGAGAGGGGCGTATTACTTGGACGAAGATCGAGTCGGAACCCTTCTGGAACGACAGATTTCAGGTGAAGACCTTGCGGCGAGACCTGGTGGAGGCTGCGGCCGAGCTCTGGCGTTTAGCGTATCCAGAGCTCTATGGTTCTCCACATCAGTTCATGCTTGACCCCGATCAATATGAGGGTCTGGTGGCGCTGGAGGAGAACTGGGAAGAAGATGCGAGAAACAGGGTATATTGCATGCCGGTCACAGTGGAGCTGGACACAGCAAAGGTGGTGTCTGCCACGGTTCTTACCAAGTTTGAAAAGAACCTGCAGGTGGAGTTTTCTTTCGCCGGCACCCACCCAGATTACCGCCTGCGGGGCATAACCAATGAACTGCGCCGGGTGACTCGAGAAACTGCCGTCCAATCCGGAGCAGAGTATTTCACCACCTTTTGCGAGACCTGGCATGATATTACCCAGAACTGGTGCATCAAAGGCGGCTGGAAAATCGCCGGCATCTTTCCCGGAAACTTCAAGAGATGGAGCGGAGACAATCGAGAATATCGCGGCTGCGTGGTGCATTTTTACCGGTTTGTGGGGGAGGGAGAAGAGTACGTCACCAGACCTGAGGAATGGCATCTTGCCCCCGAGGTGAAAGAGGTATGGGAAGTGCTGGAGAGGGTAAATTGGAGGATTGAGGAGCGTTTCAAGGCGGCTCATTCCTGAGCTGGCGAGACTATCATCAGCAGATCTAGCCACGGCAATAGTGGGATAGCATACAGAGCACAACTGCTTTAAACCAAGATTCAGTTGGAGAGAGAAAGGTTGGACTAGCAGATCCCAAATTCGTTGTGTCGATATCCCATGAAATTGCCGTAAATTATTCTTGACTTGTAAGTGGGGTTTGAGTAGATTCCCATTTTACATCAACCGCGGAAAGTATTGTGTCCCCATCGTCTAGCCCGGTCCAGGACATCCCGCTTTTCAAGCGGGACAACACCGGTAACAAGGCGATGTTTGGAGGAAAGAGGCAGGCCCAGAGAGTTTACTAACGTAAA